>CAYVLO010000487.1:0-2865 GCA_964452125.1 uncultured Anaerolineaceae bacterium
GGCGGTGCGCGTGGTGATCTCGGCAAGATCCATGCGAGCCAGATACACACTAAAGCCCTCATCGTACCACAGGCTTTGCGCGTCCAGGCGATACAGGCGTAGCCCCAGAGCCAAGAGGGCAAGGGCAAGAAGAAGAACGATAACGGTCAGTACCGAGCGATTGTTCAAGATACCCTCTCCCTTCTCGCTGAATTCGGCTTTATCATATCATAAAAGGAGAGAAGGGGCAAATTCGAGTTAGAGAGCTT
Source organism: uncultured Anaerolineaceae bacterium (assembly GCA_964452125.1). Lineage (GTDB taxonomy): Bacteria > Chloroflexota > Anaerolineae > JAAYZQ01 > JAAYZQ01 > CAZNQW01. The sequence goes on from CAYVLO010000487.1 coordinate 249, forward strand.
GAAATTAATTTGATCCACGAGGAGTATCTTCCCAGTGCTGCCAGGAGTCGCTTTCTTCGACCATCGGAAGAGTGGTCCAGCCTGGCAAGCCCACAACAAAAAGCCCGCTGCCGCAAACAGCCAGTAGCTTTTCGCCACTGGCTGCCGGAAACGGGCCAGTCAAACGCCGCGCTCGGCAGCTTATTGCTGAGCCTGATTCAGGCGCTTCATCAAGCGCGATTTCTGACGCGCTGCGGCATTCTTGTGGATGATCCCCTTTTGCGCAGCTCGATCCAGCGCACTGACCGCCTGCTGAGCCGCCAACTTGGCTTCATCCACCTCACCAGAGGCAATGAGCCGACGGGTCTTTTTGAGAAAAGTCCGGGCCCTCGAGCGATGGATCTGATTCACCTGTCGCCGCCGCGCAGATGCCCGCATCTCCTTGATTGCCGATTTGTGGTTCGCCAAGGTTGTACTACTCCCTTCATGATATAATGCGTTGGGCATTATAGCCCAGCCGTTTTCAAAAGTCAAACGCCAAGGCAGCCAAGGCAGCAATTCTGATTTTGGCAGTTTGTGAACACAACTCTGCCCATTTGCTCGCAGACCTCCGAGTTCTTGGAGAACTCGGAGGTCTTGGCGCCTTCTCGCCCTGTCCGCCGCCCCCGCCCCAGGCGCCACTCCCGTGCGTGGGCCATACCGAGAATTGCTGGTATCCAAGGCAAAAGCCCGACATGGAAAGAGGGCTTGGCAGGAGCAACTTGCCAAGAGTGATGTCTTGAGGTACTATGGAGAAAGAATACAACGAGGATTCATGGCCATGTCTATCAAGCCATCCATTCGCGCGGCGATCGCCCTTTTGTGGATAGTGACGACCCTATTGACCACGGCGTGCAACCCGGCGCCCACCCTATCGTCGAGCCCGCTGCCTGGCCCAACGATGACGATCCTGGCCCCTGTACCCATTGCCAGCACCACACCCACGCCCCACCCGGCGCTGCCTACAGCGCCACCCATCGAACCAACCGAGACGCCCGGGCCGGTCCGCCACTTTTCCTATCGCGTCGTTGCCACCCTTCCCCACGACCGACAGGCCTTTACCCAAGGGCTGATCTTTGAAGACGGGTTCTTTTTCGAAGGCACCGGCCTCGTTGGGCAATCCACCTTGCGCCGCGTGGACCCTGACACAGGGACAGTGCTGCAATCGCGCGACCTGCCGCCCGATCTCTTTGGCGAGGGCATCACCAGCCTCAACGGCAAGCTGTACCAGCTCACCTGGCAATCCAACATCGGCTTTGTGTACGACCGGGAGACCTTTGAGCTGCTCCAAACTTTCCAGTACCCATCGGAGGGATGGGGCCTGACCAACGACGGGCAGCAGTTGATCATGAGCGATGGCACAGCCATGCTGCGCTTTCTCGATCCTGCCACCCTGGTCGAAACGGGTCAGGTGGAGGTCATGGCCAACGGCGTTCCCGTGACCCTGCTCAACGAATTGGAGTATATCGACGGCTGGGTCTATGCCAACGTCTGGCAAACCGACCTCATCGCCCTCATCGATCCCACAAGCGGTCGAGTGGGCGGCTGGATCGACTTGACTGGACTGCTGGGCCCTGAAGACCGGACGGCGCCCGTGGATGTGCTGAACGGCATTGCCTACGACACGGAAGGCGACCGGTTGTTTGTAACCGGCAAGTGGTGGCCCAGGATCTTTCAGATCGAGCTGGTGCCAAAGGCTCCCTAAGATATTGGTTCAGGGGAGCTGGTTTGCTGGCTCTTGGTTTTTCCGGTATAATGCGTGCAGGCTGGAGCGTAGCGACGCTATCCAGCCAAGATCGATTCGAGGGTGCCATGCCAACTCTTGTACAGACCTTCCGTCATCTGCGACGCTACCAGCAGATCGGCCGTATCCTCACCGGCTATGGCTTTGGCCATGTGCTGACCCAATTGGGCATCGGCCGGGCCATCACGCCGGGTTTGGAGAAAATGCGCTTTCGCTCATCCGAGATCCTGCGGGCCACCCCCGCTGAACGGGTGCGCATGGCGATTGAAGAGTTGGGACCCACGTTTATCAAACTGGGTCAGATCCTCAGTACGCGCGGCGACATCATCCCTCCCGACCTGATCAAGGAATTGGAAAAACTCCAGGACACGGTGCCCCCAACCGACTTGAGCCTGATTCAGACCCAGGTCGAAAAAGAGCTGAAAAAGCCTCTGCACGAAGCCTTTCCCACTTTTGACCCCAAACCGGTGGCCTCGGCCTCGCTGGGCCAGGTACATCTGGCTACACTGCCCGATGGAACTCACGTGGCGGTCAAAGTATTCCGTCCCGGCGTCGAAAAGCTGATCGAAACGGATCTGGACATCCTACTGGAATTGGCGGCGTTGGCCGAACGGCGCACCGAGTGGGGTCGCTATTACGGCGTGCTGTCGCTGGCGCAAGAGTTTGCTGATACTCTGCGCATGGAACAGAACTATGAGCAGGAAGGCCACAACATCGACCGCTACCGCGCCATGTTCGCCGAGGTTGAGCACGTGTATATTCCCAAGGTCTATTGGGATACGACCACCCGGCGGGTGCTGACCATGGAGCGGATTCAGGGCGTCAAGATCACCGACATGAAAGCGCTCGACGCCG
>CAYVLO010000488.1:0-2857 GCA_964452125.1 uncultured Anaerolineaceae bacterium
TATGCATCAGGCAACGAGTACGCACCTATTCCGCTTGAAGCTGATGGGAAAACGATTCTGTTGTATCGCACAGTGGCGCACCAGGTTGTGGAGGGAAACCCTTGACCGAGATTCAGGCAGCGCGAGCCAACGGGGGTCACCCCTTGTTCACCGATGGCAATCGTGATGCAGGCCACCGAGGACTGGGTGAGCCATGATCCTGCTCAGCAGTTCTCCTCGGATCCGTTCAGCGCCCCAGGTGCGATTGTCCTTCGCCATGTTCTTGATGAGCTTCACGATATCTTCGGCCAAGGGCTCTCGGCCTTTCCCCCCTGCGTCTCGACTTGTGTCTCCAAACACGCCGAAACAGGTCACGGTGCCATCGAAAAAAGAGTATCGGGCTGAACGATCATCAGAGCCGTCTTCCAGGTCGCGAGCTTATTGACGATGAAGACAAAGAGCCCAGTCATACCATGTCAGAGCAGAGCGTTTCACCTGCCGCGGCAGCACAATGGACTGCTGCCGCAAGAAGCATTTTCGAGGACCAGTTTCGACTCGCCGCGGCCAAGATCCAACACGGTATTGAGGACAAGGGATTGGTTGTAGGGCTTTGTCCGACGACGGAGGTGTTGCTTGACTGCGTGGCACAGGGCATTCAGACATCTTCGGATGAGGTGCGGGGGCTTGAGATCCATGGTCCACCTTTCTCGTTGGGGAGTGGTGGCCTGGATTACACCATAAAGAGGCATCCCGAGTCCAGAAATATCCGCGTTTCTTGGCTCGTACATCATAATCCACAAGGGTTACTCGTGCTGATCGACTGGCATCGTTACGGACGAGATTTTTTAGTCAGGACAGGCGGCCAAAGCAGTGCCCTACTCACCGATCCAGGCCGTTGCCTCCTGCAGGTCAGGTAAGGCCAAGCCCTCGGTGAACCCCTGAACCATCTCCTGCAGATAGCCGCGCGCCTCTGCCAGCTCGGCGGCATGGGCCTTGCCCTGGCGGGCCCACAGGCGCACCAGGCTCGTCGCCGCTCGCAGCTCCCACCAGCGACTCCCCTGCTTCCGGGCTACTGCCAAAGCACGATGAAAGCAGGCTTCCGCCTCGGTAAATGACGCTGGATGACTGATCCCCGACGATGCCGGCCCCCTATCGTTCACCCTGAGCAACATCTCCCCGCGCATGCGCCAGACTTCGGCCTCCATCGGCTGTATGCTGGTGCGGTCGATCCAGGCCTTGGCCCGATCCATGGCTTCCAAGCCCAGCTCGGGCTGGCCGGCGCACACGCACACCTCGGCCTGAAGCCACAGGAGAGCGGCGTAGCCAGCTCCAGAACCTGTACTCTGCCAGGAGGAGAGGGCCTCGACCGTCCGGGCCACGCCCTGCGCGCAATTTGATTGCGTACTACCCGTTCCAGCCTGGGTTTGCTCCAGCGCCGACAGCAGCTCGGCCCACGCGCCGTAGACCAGATTGAGCTGGCCGAGGGGCCGCAGGGCCTGATGGTGGCTCAAGGCTGTAACCAGATCGCGGCCGAGGATAGAGGTGGTCATCATCGCCATGAAATGGGAAAAGGCAAGGCTCGACGGCTGGTCCAACTCTTTCCCCCACGCCACTGCCTGCCGAAAGCGATCCCGGGCTTGGTCCGGGTACCCCATCTGCCATAGCACAGCGCCCAACATCGTTTGGGCCATCACGCCCGGGTCCACTGCTACCAGTCCGCCTAGCGGACGGCCGGCATGCAGGTCGTGCAGGGTAAGAGCGCGGCTCAGGTGGTCGCGGGCGGAGGCGAGTTGTCCCCGCAGCCAGTGGCTGAAGCCCAGCGCCAAGTGCCCCAGCATGAGGGACTGCCACTCCCCTTCCTCACCTTGTCCTGAGCCTGCCAAAGGGGTCAGGCCTAGGAGCTGCTGGCCCACCCGCTCGGTTCGTGCAGCGTCGGTCGACCAACCTGCCGACAGCGCCAGCACGGTCAGTGCGGTGGGGCGTCGCGGGTCGTCCTCCAGGTCGGGGTGTTGGACCAGCTCCGAGAGACGTTCCAGTGCCCACGTATGGGCCGGCGCTTGCCAACCTCGCTGCAGCATCGCTGGAGTGCTGATCGCCATACAGAGATTCAGCTCCAGACGCAGGCGCTCTGGTCTTGAAACAGAGTCCTCGACGCCCTGCAGCAGCGCCAACCCGCGCTCCAGGTGCGCGATCGCCTCCTCGTAGGCCACCAAACGCGTCGCCCACCGACCGGCCTCCAGGCGGTAGCGGATCGCCTCCAGGAGCCGGCCCGCCTTTTCGCAGTGCCAGGCCAACTGCGGACTGGCCTGGGCCATGGCCACCTCATCGCTCCGGTACAGGTCCTCCAGCGCCGCCCCCACCTCGCGGTGCAGGTGGGCCCGGTCCACGGCGTCCAGGTGATCATAGAGGTACTCCTGAAACAGGGCATGGGCGAAGCGGTAGCACGACAGCGACCGGTCTCCACCCGGCAGGGATCGCACCCCGATCGCCTGCACCAGCCGGCTCTCGATAGACAGCGGACCGCTGAGCCACTGACGGGCCCACGAAGGCTCTACGCCCAATGCACGGGCTGCCACCTCTGCGCTGAACGATTCGCCCTCCACGCTGGCGACCTCCAGCAGGCGACGGCCCTCACGCGGCAGCCGGCCCACCCGCTCGGCGATGACTGCCTCCACTCTCGGTGGCAGGCGCTCCCACCGCAGGTCTGTCCGCTCGACCCATCGCCCCTTCTCGTCGGACGTCACATCACCCCGTTCCTGGAAGGCGCGCAGCAGCTCAACGGTAAAGAGCGGATTGCCGCCCGTGTGCTCATATAATGCCTGGCGGAAGGCCGCCCCCAAGCAGTTTGGCTCGCTATCGACGTACGCCTCGACAAAAG
>CAYVLO010000489.1:0-2838 GCA_964452125.1 uncultured Anaerolineaceae bacterium
GGTGAGTAGCCATTCTCTGGAGTGCGTGCCTGCCCAGCAGGACGCTTGCTGCCGCAAAATCACTGCGCAAGCAAGCGTCCTGCCAAGGCAGGCGCGCACTCCAAAAAGCCAAAATGCTCGATTGCGGCCTTTTTCGCCGCGTTCCGGATAATGTCAATTAGACATCGGGTGTCGAACGACCCGGGTTCGCGTTATGTAATCAACTAATCTGAAATACACCCCGTCACCAGGTGGATGAGCTAAGGTCCCCAGGCGATCTGCTCGTGGAGCCAATCGACGGCCAATCCTTCCCCACCCAAGTCAAACAGCTTGCGCCGGTCCGACCCATCTGGATTGACCGCCCACACAGCCCAGGTTCCTCCGCGATCGGAGACAAACGCAATAGAACGTCCATCAGGCGACCAGGTCGGCAGCCCGTCGTTGGCCGAGTCGTGGGTCAGCCGCACCAGCCCCGTACCATCGGTATTGACAACATAGATCTCCCAATTGCCATCGCGGTTCGACATGAAGGCAACCCGGTCGCCATAGGCGGCTGGGGCGGTGTCCTCAGGATGGTCGGTGAGCTGCCACGGCGATTGCGGACCGGGCTCACTGGAGATGCTGAGCAGGCCACATTGGGCTGAGCCACTCTCATAGTGGCAGCCGGCGTACACAATCTGGCCATCCTCGGTCCAGGTCGGCGACTCGCCCCGCACATCGTCGGAACCCGAGTTCAGCACGCGGTCTTGGGCTTTGCTGCCATCCAGGAGCATCTGATCGATGATGTAAATGCGCGACTGCTTGTCGCTGTGGCGCGAGGAACTGAACACCACACTCCGACTGTCAGGCGACCATGCGGGCAAGCTGTCTTCGACATATTTGGTCACTTCGCCCAAAAGAGCGCCGTCCGGCTGAAGGAGAAACAGGTTCAGGTGCTCGTGGCGCTCGCCATTCACCATCAACCATTGACCATTGGGGCTCCAGGCGGGCTGGTGCATCTGCTCAGCCACAACGGTGCGTTGCGAGCCATCGACGGCGGCCACAACGGTATCGTACTTGGTTGTTTGGCTGTTCCACACAGGGAAAGCAATCCGCCCACTGAGGGGAGATGAAGGCCCACTCACTTCGGCCAGCGGAGTGGCCTCGACCGCGGCCGTTTCCCCGGCTTCAGCGGTAGGCAGAGCCGCGACAGCAGACGGTTCTCCCTCGCCACAGATGCGCGCTACCTCCAGGGCCAAAGGGTGGTTGGGATCCCGAGCCAAAGCCTCGTTCACATAGATGATGGCATCTGTACAACGCCCGCGCTGCTGATTGATGTCTGACAAAAGGGCAAAGGTTTCGGCGTTGATGGACCCAGCCGACAGGGCCTGCTCCAGGTACGATGCGGCTTGCTCCATATCCCCCGAGCGGTAGTAGGCCTCTCCCAAACTGGCAAAGGTCATCGGTTTGCGCCGCAACACCCAGGCATCGGTCAAGGCTTGAACGGCTGACTCGTATTCCTGTGCCCGGAGGAGCTGCAATCCCAGTTCGTAATGGCGAAGCCAAAGCTCAGGCTGCAGATCAACTGCTCGGCGACACTCGCCCACCGCCTCGTCCAGGGCATCCAGCGTATCATAAAGCCGGGCTCGAATGCGGTGGGATTCTGCACTATTGACATCGAGGGCAAGAGCCCTTTCAACTTCGGCCTCGGACTTGGCGAGGTCGCCGTTGAGCAGATAGGCCAGCGCCAGGGCCGAACGAGCATCGGCGCTGTTCGGATCCAGTCGAACCGCATTCTCGGCGGCAGTCAGGCCCTGCACCCTATCGCCAACCTCCAGGTAGGCTTGCGCCAACAAGGCAGCCGCCCCGGCATGGGTCGGATCGATGGACACAGCCTGTTGGGCGTGCAGCAAAGCCTGGGCCGGCAAGCTATCCCACAGCAACACCCGGGTCCATTCGATCTCGGGCTCGGGGTCGACGGGTCTTTGTTGGGTCAAATCCTCCAAGATCTCGATCGCCTGCTCGAACTTGCTACGCAAAGCCAGGTCACGCCCTTGGGCAAGAAGCCCCTCATACTCATCCATCTCGGTGGAAAGAGGCGCGGGCGTTTCAACGATGGACGCCGCCGCGGCTGCAATGGATAGAGGTGTAGCCGTGGGCAAGGGACTGGACTCAACAGCGGTCGCGGCAGGAGTCGCGGCATCCTGACCCACCAGCCAACTGGGCTTGGCAAAATAGAGCACCAAACTCACGATGACCAGCGGTATCAAGAGGGCCGCTGGCGCCAGGCCATCGAACCATCGTCGATTCGCCGGCGGCGAAGCTGCGATCAAGGGCGTCGGGTCCCCATCCGCCACACCCTGCTCGGCCGGCTGGCGCAGACGGCCCTGGACGGGATCTGTCAGAACACCCTCGTCGTTGGGTGGAATGACGTCCAGTGGTACTTGACCCTTTTTTGAATCAGTCGGATCCATCGTTCTTTCTCCACAATTGCGAATCGCTCGGCCCAGTCGGCGCCCTCCGTTAGGACTAACCGACTACGTCCCAAGAGTACTGTCTTTGGCCCAGATTGTCAAACCCCGGGAAAGGGCAAACAGGAGTCGCGCCGTAACGAGGCCAAACACCTCTGGCGCATTGTACCACAGCGCCCCCGCGCGCACCTGACGCCCCGGCAGCGATTTCCCTACGCGATTCTCAGGCCAGCGCTTACCCCGCGACCGGGTTCGCTCATGGCTCCCTCCCAGCCCACACCGCCCACTGACAAGCCGGGCAACCTACCTTGGGCAGACAGAAACGTCCGTCCAGCCCAAGGCTCTCGGCACCCAACTAGCAGCCTGTCGGAGAGGGTTGTCATTCTGAGGAACGGAGGCGGCAAAGCCG
>CAYVLO010000490.1:0-1396 GCA_964452125.1 uncultured Anaerolineaceae bacterium
CGTGGTTCTCGGCCGGGGCGACTTCATCCCGCCAGAAAAGCTGAAACGCCTGGTTAAAGATATAGAAATCCTCGCGGCGATTGACCAACAACGCCTGACAGGCATGATAGAAATCGAATCGGTTGCTGATGGGCACGTGCTTGAGCGCCTCGACGAGATCCAACACCTGTCCCGTGCTGACATCGACGCCCATCACCCGCAGCAACTGGCCAAAACGCAGCAATTGACCCAGCAGGTGTCCGCCTTCTTCGGGTTCGGGCGCCATCGCGGAGTCGTTCACGGTTGGTGGCTTTACAAAGGGCATGTCGGCGATAATCCTCGTCTTCCAGGATCACACTCCTGGATTTTCACTCAGTTGGCAAAAGGAACTCTGGACAGCGCCTGTTCTATCGTCGCCTTCTTGGCCTGATCGAGCAGGCGCCGGGCATGTCCGGTACGCACCAGTTCAAAATCGTCCTGATACTTGAGCAACAACCCAAGCGTATCCTCAATGACCGGCAGGTCCAATTCCTTGGCATCCAAAGCCACCAGAGCCTCGGCCCAGTCCAACGTCTCGGCCACACCAGGCAGCTTGTACAGATCCAGTTCGCGAAGATCCTGCACAAATTGGACCAACTGATGGGCCAGCAGGTTGGGGGCATGGGGCATCTTCATGTTCACGATGCGATACTCTTTTTCCAGCGAGGGAAAGTCGATCCAGTGATAGATGCAGCGTCGCTTGAGCGCGTCGTGGATCTCGCGGGTCCGGTTGGAGGTAATGACCACCACGGGAGGCTCGACCGCCTTGATCGTACCCACCTCAGGAATGGTGATCTGAAAGTCGCTCAGCAATTCCAACAGAAACGCTTCAAACTCTTCGTCGGCCCGGTCCAGCTCATCGATCAGGAGCACCGGCGCCGTGCCCTCTTCCGACAGCTCGATGGCCTGGAGAAGCGGACGCTTGATCAAATAGCTCTCCCCAAAAAGGTCACGCTCTGCCTGAGCGTCGATGCTGCAACTGGACGCTTCCAGCATCCGAATGTGCAAAAGCTGCCGTGTATAGTTCCACTCGTAAATGGTGCTGTTCACGTCCAGCCCCTCGTAGCACTGGAGCCGAATGAGGGGAGCGTTGAGCACCTCGGCCAGAGTCTTGGCGATCTGGGTCTTGCCCACGCCAGCCTCGCCTTCCAGCAGGAGTGGCTTGCGGAGCTTGAGCGCCAGATATAGAACCGTCCCCAGCACGTGATCGGTCACATAGGCATGTTCGTACAGGACACGTTCGAGCTCTTGAATGTTAGGAAAAACCCGCGATTCCACCGACACCTCTTCTCTATCTCTTTATGGATACCCCGACCCACCCAAGCGGCGGACACAACCCTGGCGATTATACCCCAGCCTGCCACATTCGGCAACTTGT
>CAYVLO010000490.1:1496-2829 GCA_964452125.1 uncultured Anaerolineaceae bacterium
CCGTACGAATATCCACCCGGGGCGCTGCCCCATACCCCGCCCCCGTGGGCGCGGCATCGTTTGCCCATGCAACGGTCCTTCCGTCGGGACACGGGCGTTTCTGGAATGCCGTCGCCCCTACGATTCGCACGGATGATTTCGTGTAATTCGTGAAATTCGTGGCCAAATCATCCGTCCCGCGGGCAAAACCCATGGGCCCCCGCTTGCACGAAGGCGACGGGATCGGCGGGGGTAGGGGCAACCCTGTTCCAGGCCGCCGTCACGTCACCCAGCGAGCGAAACGAACTCACCCCCAATTCCAAAATTACGCCCGACTCTGATCCTCTTGGCCGCTCTACTTGGCCATCTGCTTTCCCGGTGGTATACTGTCACCGAACCAAGATCCAGCCAGCATTCCCAAGGAGGCATCTCCCATGCAAGACCTGGTCAAAACCTGGAGCGAAGCCCTACAGCGCAACGAAGCAGTGGCCCTCATCACCGTCGTTCAAGTCATCCAACCCTCCCCGGCGCAACTGGGCTGGAAGCTGCTCGTCTGGCCCGATGGCCGGGCCCTGGGCAACATCGGCGGCGGCGACCTGGAACAGCAGGCTCGTCACGAGGCCATCCAGGCCCTGCAGCAAGGCCAGCCACGCATGTTTCGGTACAGCCCTTCACCCACCGACACAGACCAAGCGGCCTGTGGCGGTCAAGTAAGTTGTTTCGTAGACGTCCATCAACCCGTGCCCACAGTCCTCATCATCGGCGGAGGGCATGTAGGCCAGCCGCTGGCCGAAATGGCACGCCTGATCGGGCTGCACGTGCAGATCGTCGACATCGACCCCGAGCGCTCCACGGTGCCCCGCTTTGATCCAGCCCAGATCACCCCGTGGACCTATGTCGTCATCTCCACCCGAACCCACGAAAGCGACGAAGAGACCCTGCGACAGGCGATTCCCACACCAGCGGCCTACCTGGGCATGGTCGGCAGTCGCCGCAAAGCGCAAACCATCTTTGAGCACCTTCGCGCCGACGGCATGACCGACGAGCAATTGAGCCGCGTCCACTCACCCATCGGCCTTGACCTGGGTGGCCGCAGCCCCGCCGAGATCGCCCTCGCGATCCTGGCCGAAATCGTGCATACACGCTACCACCGCCCCGGAGCAGCCGGCTCAGCCTGACACCCGGAGCCACCTTTGACCTTCGACCGGCGCCGCACCCCGAGGAAACCCACGCCCACCTCCCCATTCGCTGGCGCAGGATCGCTCGATCTCGCACGTTACGCGGCCGATGGCCGGCCAAGCTACTCCGGAAATGAACCCTCTAGACCGCGACAGGTTCGCGCCGACAGTCATTT
>CAYVLO010000491.1:0-2822 GCA_964452125.1 uncultured Anaerolineaceae bacterium
GACAAAATAGACGGCGTTTTGCCTCGGTGGTTTTCTCTCCGACAAGCTGCTAGACGGTGGATCTGCCTGTGGGGTTCCATGATTCCTGATTTTTTCCCAGCCAGAGCCCATACTACTCGCCACGACAACGCCCGTTTGCTGGCTTTTTGCTTTTCGTGTATAATTCGACAAGGCAAGTTGGGCCTTGGGCGCGAGTTGCGCGTTGCGTTCAGAGCCATCTGTGGTATAATGGCTCGCTATACATGCCTTCCATTATGGCAAACCTGTTGGACAGCATCAGGGTCTGACGGAAACTCTCAAGAGAGGTCGAATCGGTGTTTAGTCCACTAGATTTCATTTTGGGGCTGTTCTCTCAAGACATTGGCATTGATCTGGGAACGGCCAACACGCTCGTCAACGTCCATAACAAAGGCATCGTCATCAACGAACCATCGGTGGTGGCGATTGACAAAAAAACCAAAAAGGTTTTGGCCATTGGGCTGGATGCCAAAGAAATGGTGGGGCGCACACCAGCGACGATTGTGGCCATTCGCCCCCTCCGGGATGGCGTCATCAGCGACTTTGACGTCACCGAGCAAATGCTGCACTACTTTATCAAAAAGGTTCACGACAAAACCTTTTTGCCCGTGCCTCGCCCGCGGGTGGTGGTCGGTATCCCATCGGGGGTGACAGAAGTAGAGAAGCGAGCCGTGCACGACGCCACCATTTCGGCGGGCGCCCGCGACGCCTACCTGATCGAAGAGCCCATGGCAGCAGCTATGGGCGCCGGGCTTCCCATCACCGAATCGGTAGGTAGTATGATTGTCGACATTGGGGGCGGCACGACCGAAGTGGCGGTGATTGCTTTGGATAAAATCGTCGTCAGCCGTAGCCTACGGGTGGCAGGTGACGAGATGGACGAAGACATCATCCAGTATTGCCGCCAAAAATACAACTTGCTCATTGGAGAGCGCATGGCCGAACGGGTCAAGATGACCATCGGGTCGGCGTATCCCCTACCTCAGGAAAAGACGATCACCGTCAAAGGGCGGAACCTGATCACCGGCCTGCCAGAAGGGATCGAGGTCAGCAGCGTCGAAGTCCGCGAGGCGCTCGCCAATTCGGTCAACATCATCGTCGAAACCCTTCGCGACGCCCTGGATGACACCCCCCCTGAGCTGGTGGCCGACCTGATGGAACAAGGGATTGCTTTGGCCGGTGGAGGTGCGCTCCTCCAAGGGCTGGATGAACGTCTTTCGGAGGAAACCAAAATGCGCGTCTATGTGGCAGAAGACGCGCTCACTTGTGTCGCTCGTGGAGCTGGTCTCGTTCTCGAGGACTTGGATCGCTATCACAAAGTCCTGGCCGACCTCCAACGGGGCAGCACATCGCACTAGATGAGGGGCTCGGGCCGTTTGGCGCTCGATGGGAAAATGGGAGTTTGGAGCCAGCATCCCGTGCGCCCTGGTAAAGAGGTCGCGCCATGAAAAGTGAGCGCTTTCAGAACCTCTTTCCGATCCTGTTGATAGTGGTCGCCCTGATCGGGTTTGTGCTGCACCGAACCGGTCTGTTGGATCCAGTAGAAGGGCTATTTCTGCAGATCACGGCCCCGATCGAGGAGGGAATGACATCGGTCGGCAGCCGGGTGGGTGAACTGACTCAAACGCTCCGCGATCTACGAGACCTTCGGCAGCGAAATGAGGAGCTGGAAGCTGAGAACGCCGCCCTCCTGCTCGAAATTGTCCGTCTCAGAGAGGTTGAGCACGAGGCCGTTCTCAAAGGCGAACTCTTGAACTTTGCTCGCGAGAATCCATCGTTCCAGATTCAGGGCGCCCACGTGGTGGGCCGGGTAATTGGCGTGGACCCCAACAATTTGCAGCGGTCCATCACCTTGGATGCCGGAACGGAGGTGGGCATCGCCCGCAACATGCCGGTGGTGACCGAACGCGGATTGGTGGGCCGAATCTCCCAGGTGGGCAACGGCTGGTCCAAGGTGCTGCTGATCATCGATGGCAGCAGTTCAGTCAATGCGATTTGCCAGAGTACGCGGGCGGCAGGATTGATCCGTGGCCTGCCCGACGGATCGCTGCTCATGGAAGCGATCCCCCAAAGCGACACAGTGAGCGTGGGAGATACCGTCTTGACTTCTGGGCTGGGTGGCAATTTTCCCAGGCAGATTCCCATTGGGCAGATCACGAGCGTGCAGCGCAAAGACAATGAACTGTACCAAACGGCCACCGTACATCCTACGGTCGATTTCGGCCACCTGGAGGCTGTGCTCGTAATCACGACCTTTAAGCCAGTGGAAGAGACCGAGGATCAACCATGACCTGGCCAAAACTGGAATGCCTTGGCCAGCCGCAGTCGTTTTGAGCCGTGAGCATTTATCTCGTCATTCCGGCGTTGGTCATTGTGGCGCTGATACAAGCCACGTGGATGCCGCACCTGGCCCTTTATGGCGTGTTTCCCAATCTGCCGCTTTTGGTGGTCACCAGTTGTGGCCTGGTGAAAGGAGTATGGTCAGGCGCGCTCTGGGGGTTTATCGTCGGGGTGGCGATCGATTTTCTATCGGGCGCGCCCTTTGGGGCAGCGACCATCGCGCTGGTTGTGATTGGATTCCTGGCAGGAAAGGCGAAATTGGGAGCCATCCGAGCGCAACTCGCGCTGCCTATGATCACCGTGCTCGTGGCGACCTTGATCTATGAAGTGATCTTTCTTTCGATTGTGACCATCTCTGGAGAACACGCGGTCTGGTGGGAAAGTTTGGTGCGCATCATCCTGCCCGCAGCGGCGCTCAACGCTCTGCTGACACCGCCCGTTCTCTGGACAATGCGCTGGCTTGA
>CAYVLO010000492.1:0-2808 GCA_964452125.1 uncultured Anaerolineaceae bacterium
AGACCTCCGAGTTCTCCAAGAACTCGGAGGTCTTGGCGCCTTCTCGCCCTGTCCGACGCCACCCCCAGGCTGGGTCACCTGCCGGAATGCCATCAAATGACGGCAAACTGTGTAGATCTGTGCGGATTTGACATTTCTCTTGATGTGCGGTAGACTGGATGGCGTGAGGATCCCATGACCGCTACCAAAGATCGAAAGGCATCATTCATCACTCAAATTGTTTTGTTGTTGATGGCTATTCTGTTCATGTACCTGATCGTCGATTTCGGGCGGCAGGTGGGCGTGAGCCGTCAGCGGCAGGAAGAGTTGCGCCTTTTAGATATGGAGATCCAGGCTGAGAAGGCCGAGATCGAGAGCCTGGGAAAAGAGTTGGAATTTGCTTCCTCTCCCGAAGCAGTCGAGGCCTGGGCGCGGCGCAGGGGCATGACGCGGCCGGGAGAAAGGCTCGTGGTCTTTTTGGGCGGATCGCTGGGTGAGCCTTCTCAGGCGGAGGCGCCGTCGGCCGGTCGCTCCAGGGTGGATTCGCCCAGGGAGGAGTGGCTGGATCTCTTTTTTGGAACGCGGTAGCACAGTGCGTGGATAGGCAGGAGTATATCAGCGCGGGTGGTGAGTCAATCGCTCACTGCCCGCTTTTTGATGTGTATGGGGATCTTGATCGGGCGCTTTGGCGTACTGTCTGTCTTTGCTACGAAAGGTCGTGTTCGGGTGCGGCCACTTGCTGCGAGGGTGCAGCCACCGGGCGCGCCAAAAGCCCGATGGCGCTTCTCAAGCCTTGGGCGATGCGATGGGTTCCGGCAATCACCAACTCGTTGCGCAGGGGTTTGCCCTCCTCCGAGAGGAGATAGTTTCCCAGAGCGCTGAGCAGAGTTCGCGTGCGAAAGTCGGGATGGAGTTGCCGGGTGAGGTCCACCAGATCCACCATCGTCCACAGATCCAGGTTCTTGTCGCCGCGGGCCTTGAGCCCAGCCGTCAACTGGGCGCGGGTTTCGGTCCCTTCGGGTGATAGCAGAAAGGCGACTAGCCGGTCGAGGATGGCTCGGCCTGACAGCGACGGGTCCGCCTTCAAGAGCGAGGCCAGCTTTTCCACCCTCTGGTTCGTCGAATCCGAATTTTTGAACAGATCGGACACAAGGGCGCGGCGCAGGCTCTGGCCCTCGGGCGAGAGCAGCATGTCGAGCGCGGGAGCCGCCAGGCCCTCTGTCTCCAATTTGAACGAGGTCTCGTGCAAAGCCAGCGCCGCCAACTGTTCCAGCCGGTGCCAGTTGAGTTCGCCGTCGGCTGTGAGAAGTTCGTCGATCAGCCGTTGTCGCAGGCTGGGATCGGGGAAGGTGAGCATCATGCGCACGGCATAGGGCGCCGACACCGCAAAGATGTCAAAGTCGGGCGCGAGCTGGAGGCTGATGCCCTCCAGGGTCATGATGGCCCGGATGATATAGCCAAAGTCCACCGGGATGCGGAATTCGTACTCGTACAGCAGCGGGGCAAAGCTGTGGGTCACGTCCTGGAAGCGGTAGCGACGATCCGCCCCGCCGAAAATCGACTTGAAAAGCTGGTTAGCCAGGGGGACCAGTTCTTCCCAACGGGCGTCGGGCCGCAGGCAACCCAGGGCGATCAAGTTCTCTTTCAGGTTCTCGGGGCGTTGATTGATGACATCGACAAAGATCTCGATGATGCGCAGTTTCTTCTCGGGCTCGATCAGCCCCATCATGCCAAAATCGATAAAGACGAGGGTGCCATCCTCGGGACGCACCAGCAGATTGCCCGGATGGGGATCGGCATGGAACAGGCCATGTTCGAAAAGTTGTTTGAGGTTGGCCCGCACGCCCTGGCTGAGCAGGTAGGGAATGTCGATCTCGGCGGTTTGCAGTCGTTCCTTGTCGGTGACTTTGATGCCGCGGATGAACTCGGTGGTGATGACCCGGCGGCTGCTTAGCTCGGGGTACAGGCGCGGGGCATAGATCCCCGGCATATCGGCGATGTGGTTGCGAAAGGCCCGAGTTAAATAGGCCTCGTGGACATAATCCAGCTCCTCGAACAGCTTGGCGCCGAACTCGTCGATGATGCTCACCCAGGGCTGTCTCCGGCTCAATCGCGGGAATCGCTCCAGCAGCGCGCCCAGGCGACGCATCAGGGCCAGATCCAGGCTGATAACCTCGACCAGGTCGGGGCGCTGAATCTTGACGGCGACCTCGTCTCCTTCGTGGGTGATGGCATAGTAGACCTGCCCCAGGCTGGCAGCGGCAAAGGGCTCCATGTCGAATTGGGCCAGGAGCGTTTCGGGCTTCCATCCCAGCTCGGCCTCAAAGCAGGCAAAAGCGATCTCGTTGGAAAACGGGGGGAGTTGGTCTTGCAGGGTCGACAGGGCCTCTACGTAGGTCAGAGGCATCAGGTCGGGGCGGGTACCCAGCGCCTGCCCGATTTTGACAAAGGCCGGACCCATTTTGGCAATGCGCTGTACCCACCAGGCTGCCCGGCGCCGTTGCCGATCCTCGGCGGTCTCGCCTTTTCGGTAGGTCCACGACCAGCGGTCGATGGTTCGCCACCACAGCCCGACCAGAAGCAAGCTGGCAATTTGCGCGACGCGCCCCAGGGCTCGCCACAGCCCCGCTTCCTTGAGCCGAACTTTTACATATTCAGGTGTGTAGGGCCGTTCTAACGGCGGTTTGTCCATGATTGTCAGTATAGCACAAGGGGGCCTGTTGGGCCAAATCGGACCTCTTACGGGGGATTCTCGCCCCGTTCGAATTTGCTTACTAGCAGCCTGTCGGAGAGAAAACCACCGAGGCAAAACACCGTCTGTTCTGTCAT
>CAYVLO010000493.1:0-2795 GCA_964452125.1 uncultured Anaerolineaceae bacterium
CACAAAAGCTGGGGATCCTCCCATGGAGTAGTGGAAAACTCCCATTCGGCCAGGAGCGGAACGTCGCTGGTGCCGTAAAAGCTGATCAGGTCATAGACGCCCCGCTGGGCGACGGCAGCCTTGAAACGGTCGTCGTGGCCAATGACCCAGGCGGTCATAAAGCCCCCGTAGGAGCCGCCCGTGACCACCAGTCGCTCGGGATCGACATAGCCTTCGGCAAGAACCCGCTCGATACCCGCCATCAGGTCCGGCAGATCGGCCTCCCCCCAGCGATTGAGGAGGGACGCCCGGAAGGCCCGGCCATAGCCATCGGACCCGCGGGGATTGCAGGCAAAAACGACATAGCCGCGGGCGGCTTGCATCTGCCACTCGTGCCACATGGTCGAGGCGTGGCGGCTCCACATGACGTGGGGCCCGCCGTGGATCGACAGGATCATGGGGTAGCGGGCGCCTGGTTGCCAGTCGGGCGGCTTGACGATCCAGCCCTGAATCGGCGTCCCGTCGGCGCTGTCGAACCACAGGTCCTGGACCTCGCCCAGGGTCTTTTCCGCCAGCCATTCGTCGTTGACCTGGGTCAGGCGCTGCTCGCCCGAGCCGTCGAGGGCAGCCATGTACAGGTCCCAGGGAGCCTGGTCGGTGGCGGCCACAAATCCGACCTGCTTGCCATCGGCCGACAGGTCGTAGGAGGTCAATTCGCGGTCGGCCGTAAAGGCCGTTTCGATGGTCCCGTCCTCCCGATCCACGATGCGCAGGTCGGTGCGGCCCTTTTCGCTAACCAACACAACCAGGCGCTGGCTGTCGGGCGTCCAGCGGATGTCGTAGACGTGGTTGTCCAGATCGGCCGCCAGGGTTCGGGGCTGCCCGCCCAAGACGGGCATGACCTTGAGCTGGGTGTTGGCCGCCGTAAATTCGGCCACGGGCCGGCTGGAATAGGCGATCCACTGGCCATCGGGCGAGGGCCGGGGGTCAAAGTCCACCGTATCGGGCTGGGTAAGGACCTGCATCTCACCGCTTTCCAGCGACACGATGGCCAGGTCTTTGAAATAGAACAGGTCGTCAACGTCGACCTCGCGCTCGATCTCGACCAGCAGGCCGCTGCCATCGGGCAGCCAGCGCGGTCGGCGGTAGCTGCGCCCATCGCGGGTGAGGCGGCGAGGCTTTCCCTGGGCCTGCCCCGTCTCCAAATCGACGGCTAGTACATAGAGGTGGTGGGTGCGGTCGTCGTGGTATGACGTGCCCTCCCGATAGGCAAAGCGCCGGATGACGCGGGGATCGGCCTTTTCCTTTTCCCGCTTTTCCTTCTCCTCCAGGCGGCGCTTTTCCTCCTCGGGGTCCAGGTCGGCCTCGGGTGTCGGTTGGTCCTCGGCCGCCAGTTCCTCGGTGTTGCGGCGCGACGTAAAGGCCAGCCAGCGCCCGTCGGGCGACCAGGCCGGCTCTTCGACGCCCTGTTCCATCTGGGTCAGCCGCAGGGCTTCGCCGCCATCGGTCGGCAGTAGATAGATCTGGGGCTTGGCTTTTTCGTCGCCCCGGTTGGACACAAAGGCCAGCCAGCGGCCATCGGGCGACCAGCGCGGCGAATGATCGCGCTTGTCGCCGGCGGTAAAAGGGCGGCAGCGGCCCCCTGCCGTCGGCGCCAACCAGATGGCGCTCTTGTAGCCATTGGTGGCCCGGTCGATGCGAGTGCGGACGTGGGCCAGCCAGCGGCCATCGGGGCTAAAGCGGGGGTCGGCCACCGAGACGATGTGGTACAGGTCCTGGGCAGACAGAAAATTCTTGTTCATAGAAGCCTCTCTGGTAGGATCATCATCGGGGATTATAGCAGGTTCGGGGGATACTTCAAATTGCGCGCCGCGCCAGGCGCTTTGCATCCAGGATGCAGACCAGACAGGTCTTTGAGACCTGTCTGGTCTCTTGAAGGCAAAATCTGCTACAAGGGGATGAGGGCCTTACCCATCCTCCAACAGAAAGAGGGTATCCCCTTTTCGTACCCGGTCGGCCACCCGGATGCCCACCTGCTGACCGGCGTGGGCCTGGGTGATGAACTGATGGTTGTGCTGCATCGAGGTGACCCGTTGTTGCAGGTCGGTGGTGGCTCCAAAAAAGTGAACCCACGAGTCGAGGGACAGGGTGTCGGTCAGTTCCACGCCGGCTACACCCAGATTGGTCCAATAGTGGATGACGGTGCCAATGGCTCGCGGCTGTGACATCTGCGCCTCCTTTCGCTGCCTGACGGGCAGACTCGAACGCCGCCGATGGCCCTTTGGGCTACCACCATTATACGCCAAACCGGCTCCCGGCGCAAGGGGGGATTTTCGGGAATGGGTCGCCGGGGGCCCATCGCCTGGCTCGGGATAGCCGCCCGAAAGGGCTGCCTGCGCAGGGCGACGCATTCCAGCGATACCCGGACCAGGGCAACGGGTTGTTCCCTGTCGGATGCGGTACGGCGAGCCGTTGATTCCCGGGAATGCGTCGCCCCTACGTTTGTACTGGTAGAGTCGAAAAGGCGCCCGCATTGTCTACCCGGCCATTTCGCCAGGGGGGCAACCGATGGTATACTGGGGGGCGGCCGTCGGCCTGTGGGTCGGCGGATTGGATCTCGCAACCGGCCCAGGGGAAAGGAACCCGTATGGACATCCAGGCAATCGCCCAACAGATCACCCAAAACGTGGCCAAGGTCATCGTCGGCAAAGAGCAAGCCATCGAGCTGTGTATGGTGGCCCTCCTGTGCGAGGGGCACGTGTTGCTGGAGGATGTGCCGGGCACGGGCAAGACGTCGCTGGCCCGCGCCGTCGCGC
>CAYVLO010000494.1:0-2790 GCA_964452125.1 uncultured Anaerolineaceae bacterium
TCCTGGCGCTTCGCGCCAGGCGCGCACTCCAAAAAGCTACGGCGTCTGCCGTTGAACTCATGCGTCGCCCTCGATATGGTGTCAGACAAGCTTTGGACATTGAGGAGCTTCGATTTGTGTTATGTAATCCAGAAATCTGAAATACACCCGGTACACGAGTACAGGCCGCACTCACCAGTACCCGGTGCCACGGCAAATGGGACAGGTGCGCCCTCCCCTCGTTACCCCTTGCCCTCGGCAATAGAGGCAGGGAAGCGGGGGACGGGTACTGCCAGTCCGATCGCTCCCTGGAGAAACGGAGGAATGGACGCCGGGTCCCCTTTGCGATTCGCCGCGCCCCAGGACCGCCCGCACAAAAGTGGCCAAGGCAGTGCCCAGGATCTCGCCCAGCGTCGGACTCCAGCGCTTGACGGTGTCAAAGAAGCGGCTGCCGGTGGGCGTCAATCGGCCCAATTCTATCTCGACCTGCTGAGCCGAGGGCCGGCGCTTGGGATCGGGGTCCAGACAGCGTCCCACCAAGGCCACCAACGCGGGGCTCAGATCGGGCCGGACCTCCGACAGAGACTCGAAGGTGGCAAAGGACCGCAACAGCTCCAGGTCCAACTCGGGGAAAGAGGAGAATCGGTCGCGCGGATCGCGCGCCGTGAGCAGGTGGTGCATCGTGGCGCCCAGGGCATAGATATCGGAGCGGGGGGTGGGCTGAAGCTGCCACTGCTCCAGCGGTGTGTAACCCGGCGTGCCCGCCGCCACAGTCTTGCCGCCGGCCATCATCACCCGCGCCCCCTTGCTTACCGCGGCGCGAGCCAGCCCAAAGTCCACCAGCCAGATCCGGTCTTCGGGATCCAGGATGATGTTGGCCGGTTTGATGTCCCGGTGAATGACCGGCTGGGGACCGCGGCTGTGCAGATAGACCAGGGCGTTGGCCACATCGCGGGCGCAGCGGATCACCTCGGTCTCAGAAAGGGGGCGCTTGAGCCGCTCCAGTCGTCGCTCCAGGCTCTCCCCCTCGATATACTTCATGACCAGGAATTGATCCATCCCCTCGACAAAGTAACCGTACACTTCGGGGATGCGGGGATGCCCCGGTTGGTTGAGGCGCACCAGCACCTCGGCTTCGCGCTGGAAATCGGCCTCGGCCTTGCGGCGTTCGCTCTGGCTGGCAAAGAAGGGACGCATCTGTTTGACCACGCACAGCCGGCCAAACAGCTCCATATCGCGGGCCAGGTACACCGCGCCCATGCCGCCCTGCCCCAATTGGCCGATGATCTGATAGCGCCCACCCTGAAGCTGGGCGCCCACCTCCAACGAACAGGTAACCGGGGCCGGGTCGAGTCCCGCGGCAGCCAGCCGCACCCCGCACTTGATGCAGAATCGCGCGTCTGCTTTGGTGGGCGCGCCACATTGAGGACAATGGGACATCAGGCCTCCTCCACGCGGACCAGCAGGACTGTGATATTGTCCTCGCCGCCCGCCTCGTTGGCCGCATCTACCAGACGACGACAGGTGGCCTGGGGTGTGACCCCATCCGCCAAAAGGGCGGTCAGCCGGTCTTCTGGATAGACCATATCCCACAACCCATCGGAACACAGGAGGAGCAGGTCACCAGGCGTCAGGTCAACCGACGGAACCAGATCCACCTGGACGCCGGGCTGGAGCCCCAGGCAACGGTACAGGACGCTGCGATGGGGATGGTCGTGGGCCTCTTGGGCCGTAATCCGTCCCTGACGCAGCAAAGCGCCGGGCACCGAGTGATCTTCGGTCAATTGCTGAAGGCGCCCCTGCCGCAAGAGATACGCCCGGCTATCGCCCACGTGGGCCACGGTGGCGCGGCGATCCTCGACCACGGCCAGAGTCAAGGTGGAGCCCATATCCCCGGCAGTGCCAGGGTGCTTGCGGGCATAGCCCAACAACACTTGGTTGGCCCGCTCGATGGCGTGCTCCAACATGCGGGCCAGATCGGTTTCTTCCAGGCGTACGGTGACCCCGCTGCCCACCGAAGCCAGGGCTTCGGCATCCAAGCGGCGCGTGACCGACGAATCCTGGGGACGAAACAGGGGCGCCAGATCGCGCTTGAGGGTGTTGACGGCCCATTGGCTGGCCAGTTCGCCGCCCAAGTGACCGCCCATGCCGTCGGCCACAACAAACAGGCCCATGGGTCCCTCGTCAGAAGACTGGACCACCCGGTAGTAGAAACGATCTTCGTTCAAAGCCCGTTCGCGGCCAACGTCGGTCAGCCCGGCCACTGAGAGCCAGATTGCCATACCCCCCCCATCACCCGCTGCTGACGGCGCTTGTGCGCCGGCAGTGAACAAATTCACGCGAAACCGATTGCGACTGGGTCGCTCTCCGATTCTCTCAATACGTTGCTTCCTCGCCGCTCAGACCCGATCTACTGGGCCGAAATCCACAGCCTCCACCCGGGCCGGATAAAGTTGGGATTGTCGATGACCTGGAAGGTGGGATCCTCTGCGGCTTTGGCGTTGGTGGCGTCGAAAATCAGCCGCCAAAGCTGCCCGTTATCGTAGAATCGCGCCGCCAGCGCGCTCAACGAGTCGCCAGGCTGGACCACGTACCCCTCGCCCTCACCCGATTCCTCCGGGCTGACCGTCTCAGCAGTGCCAGGTGCCGGGGTCGACACCTCGACCGTGAGGGCCAGGGAGGCCGATTCGTTCAACACACGGCCTGCCGCATCGACGGTGCGGGCCGTGAGGGCATAGTCGCCGGGGTCCAACTCCCCTGCCCACGACCAGGTCCGTCGGCCCCCACCGGCACACTCCCCAGTTTGACCTC
>CAYVLO010000495.1:0-2785 GCA_964452125.1 uncultured Anaerolineaceae bacterium
CTCGCCTTTCCACCTACAACGACAGCGACACCGGTCAAGCCCCACCTGCTGTGGGTGGCCGTCCTGCTCTTTGTCGCCGGCCTGTATGCCAAACAATCGTTCCTGTTCGCGCCGCTGGCGGCTGGGGTCTATTTGCTCCTTCGCGTCGGTTGGAAACAGGCATATAAGTTGGCCGCCGGGATGCTGCTCCAGGGCGGCAGCCTGTTCCTGGCGATCCAGATCGGCGCGCGGGGCGGCCTATGGCAAGGCCTGGTGGTCAGCAATGTCAACCCCTTTCTGTGGCCCGAATTCGGGCAGCAGATTTCCGACTTATTGCGGACCTTTGGCGTCCTGTTCTTGCTGAGTGGATGGTATCTCCTGGACAAATTCGGGCGGGAGCGCCGCCTGCCCTTGCGCGACAAGCTGGATCCCCTCGACCTGTATCTGCCGGCGGCTCTGGTCAGTGTGATCCTGGCTGGCAAGGCCGGGGCCTGGGAGAACTATTTCTTTGAGGCCCTGGCGGCGTTGTGTCTGGGCGCCGGGGTGGGGCTGGCGAGACTGGCCCGTTATGGCAAAACTGCCAGGCTATGGGTTGCCCCGGCCCTGATCTTGCTCCAGGCGGTCTTGATGTGGCACACACCGCGCAGCGCCCAGCAGTACCTGGCGCTGACCGAGCGCTCGAACCAGGCCATCGAACCGGTGCTGGCTCAACTGCCCGATCGCATCCTCTCCGAGGACATGGGTTTGCTGGTGACCAACGGCAAAACGATGGACTATTGCTCGTTCCAATACAGCCAATTGGCCCGAGCCGGACGCTGGGATCAATCCTGGGAACTGGGCCAACTGCGAGCGAGGCGCCTTTCGGCCGTGATCCTGGAAACCGGCACCCGATTGGACGTGGACCGCTACCAGCGCTTTACCCGCGAGTTCCTGTCAGAGCTGGACCGCAACTATGCCCTCCGCCACACCCTGGGCAAGTACGAGGTCTATGAACCGGCCCCCTTGCTGCACGAGCGGCGAGCCGATTGGGGCGATCTGCTGAGCCTGGTAGGTTGGACGCTAGACGCCCCATCCGGGATCCAGCCCGGCGACTCGGTGAGCCTGACGGTCGTCTGGCAGGCGCAGCAAGCCCTGGGGCAGGACTATGTCGCCTTTGCCCACTGGGTGGATCAAGGAGGTCAGGGCTGGGCCGGCGACGATCACCAGCCGTACGACGGGCAATATCCCACCTCAGCCTGGGGAGCGGGCGAGATGGTCCGCGACCGCTTTGATCTGGAGATCCCGGCCGACGCTCCCTCGGGTCTATATGACCTCCAGGTGGGCTGGTACCACCCCGATAGTCTGGAGCGGCTGCCGGTGGACGGCGGCGATAGCCTGCGCATCGCTGTCATTCCGCTCGACTGGAAGGAACCACCGCCCCAAGATCTGGCTCCGGTGGGTGCGCATTTTGGTGAGGCCATCGCACTGGAAGGCTATGCCCTGCGCCAGGCTGCAGACCAACTCGAACTCTTGTTGCGCTGGCTGCCGACGGGACCCATCGACACCGACTATACCGTCTTTGTCCACGTCGTGGATAGTCATGACAAGGCAAACCGGCTGGCCCAGGACGACGCGCCGCCCAAGGGGGGACGTTGGCCCACCTCGATGTGGCTGGAAGGCGTGGCCCTCAACGATCTGCACAGGATATGGCTGCCCGCAGATCGGGCGCCGGGCGACTATACACTCTACGTGGGACTCTACGATCCCATCACCGGCGCGCGGATGCACCTGCCCGAGGGCCAGGATGCCCTGCGGCTGGCTACCCTCACCCTGCCCTGAAACCACCTACCAGTCGTCCGATTACAGCGATTGGGCGAATCGGGAGAGAGGCTTACCCTTTGGTCTCGAGCTTTTCCATGGGCGCCATGCTGGCCATCAGCCGTTTGAGCCCTACCCCGGCAAAGGCCACCGTCACCTGCCAATCATCCCCTGCCGCTTTGCACTCGATCACCACCCCCTGACCAAACACCTCATGGCGCACCTGGTCGCCGGTCTCGAATCCGGGAGTGCTGGGCTTGGGGTGCTGCTCTTCCCGTGGCCTGAGCTCCACGGGGCTAAAGGGGCGGACGGTTGCCTGGGAACGGCCCAGGTATCGGCCTGGCTTCATATCCAGCGACGCCTGTCTGGGGCGGGGGCTGCTCTCGCGCCCCTGAACCAAATGCGAGGGGATGTCGTGCAGAAACCGCGATGGCTCGCGCACCTCACTCTCGCCGTACAGGGTCCGCCGAAACGTACGAAGCAGGTAGAGGCGCTCTTTGGCCCGCGTCACGCCCACGTAACAGAGGCGCCGCTCCTCCTCCATCTGCTCTGGATCCTCCATGGAGCGGCTGTGGGGAAAGAGTCCCTCTTCCATGCCCACCATGAACACAACCGGGAACTCGAGGCCCTTGGCAGCATGGAGCGTCAGCAGCGTGGGGGCGTCCACCTGTTCGTCCAGGTTGTCGACATCGGAGACCAGAGCTACCTCTTCCAAAAAGGTCGTCAAGGCCGTTTCTACCGACAGATCGGCATACTCCCGGGCCACGGTGCGCAGCTCCAGGATGTTTTCCCACCGCGTCTGTCCCTCGTCCGTGCCATCCCGCACAAAATCGGCATAGCCCGATCGTTCCAGCAGCAGGTCGAGAAGTTCCAACAGGTTGAGCTGATGGCGGGCCCGGATCAACTCTTCGAGCATGCGGGTAAAGGCCAGCAGCGACCGCGTTGCCCGCGCGCCAAAGGGCAAAGAGGCCGCCTTGGCATCGCCCTCATCGTCTATCTCGGCCAAAAG
>CAYVLO010000496.1:0-2782 GCA_964452125.1 uncultured Anaerolineaceae bacterium
TGCGGCTTGCTCGACCTGCCGCTCCCGGACCCTGGCAAGGGTGAGAATGCGCACAACGCCTACGTCTTCGAGCGCTTCATCGCCCCGCAGCGAGCCGACTCCACCACCGAGAAGCGCTATATCGACCTCTACCGCCGCGATTGCTTCGTGCTCGAGGGCAAGCAGACCGGCAAGACGCTGGCCACCCAGAGCCACCAGAACGCCATCAATGCGGCGGTGAGCCAGGCCGAGCGCTACGTGCGCGGCCTGCCCCTGGAGGAGGTCGAACATGGCCGGCCGCCCTTCGTGGTGGTGGTCGACGTGGGCAACGCCATCTACCTGTTCGCGGAGTTCTCGCGCACCGGCGGCAACTACGTCGCCTACCCCGACCCGCGGCACCATGAAATCCGCCTGGACGACCTGCACCGGCCCGAGGTGCAGGATCGCCTGCGCCGGCTGTGGCTCGACCCGCACAGCCTGGACCCCAGCAAGCACGCGGCGCGGGTCACCAAGCAGGTGAGTGCCACCCTGGCGCAGCTGGCCAAGTCCCTGGAGCAGAGCGGCTTCGAGGTGGAGCGGGTCGCCAACTTCCTCAAGCGCTGCCTATTCACCATGTTTGCCGAGGACGTGGAGCTGCTGCCCAAGGGCTCCTTCCATGACCTGCTGGTCGACATCAAGGACCGCAACCCCGATGCCTTCCCTCACGCCGTGAAGGCGCTGTGGGAGACCATGAACACCGGGGGCTACAGCGAGCGCCTGATGCAGACCATCAAGCGCTTCAACGGCGGGCTGTTCAAGGGCATCGACCCCATCCCCCTCACCGTCGAGCAGATCCAGCTGCTGATCGATGCCGCCAAGGCCGACTGGCGGTTCGTGGAGCCGGCGATCTTCGGGACGTTGCTGGAACGCGCCTTGGACCCGCGGGAGCGCCACAAGCTGGGCGCCCACTACACGCCGCGGGCCTACGTCGAGCGACTGGTGATGCCGACCCTGATCGAGCCGCTGCGCGAGCAGTGGGGCGACGTGCGTGCCGCGGCTGAGACTCTGCTGCGCCAGGGTAAGCCGGACAAGGCGCTCCAAGAAGCGCAGGCCTTCCACTACCGGCTGTGCCAGACGCGGGTGCTCGACCCGGCCTGTGGCAGTGCCAACTTCCTCTACGTCGCCCTGGAGCACATGAAGCGTCTGGAGGGCGAGGTACTGGCCTTCATCGCCGAGCAGAGCCAGGGCCAGGGCATGCTCGAGACCGAGGGCCTGACCGTCGATCCGCACCAGTTCCTGGGCATGGAGATCAATCCGCGTGCCGCCGCCATCGCCGAACTGGTGCTGTGGATCGGCTACCTGCAGTGGCA
The DNA here is from genome assembly GCA_964452125.1 of uncultured Anaerolineaceae bacterium. GTDB lineage: Bacteria > Chloroflexota > Anaerolineae > JAAYZQ01 > JAAYZQ01 > CAZNQW01. The sequence goes on from CAYVLO010000496.1 coordinate 1,329, forward strand.
CTACCGGTTGAATGATCGCCTCGACCTGCCCGAGCCGATCCTGCGCGACTTCAAGAACATCGAGTGCCGGGACGCGCTGATCGAGTACGACAGCCGCGAGCCGGAGCTGGACGAGAACGGCGACCCGGTGACCATCTGGGATGGCATCACCATGAAAGTGAGTCCCACTACTGACGAGCTGATCCCTGACGAGACAGGCCGAGCCACCGTATACCGTTACCACAACCCGTGCCGGGCCGAATGGCCGGAGACCGACTACATCGTCGGTAACCCGCCGTTCATTGGGGCCTCGACCATGCGCCGCTCCCTGGGGGATGGCTACGTCGATGCCGTGCGTCAGGTGTTCAAGGGCGTGGTGCCGGACTCCGCCGATTTCGTGATGTACTGGTGGCACACCGCCGCCGAGAAGGTGCGCCATGGCCAGGCCCAGCGCTTCGGCTTCATCACCACCAACAGCCTTCGCCAGACCTTCAACCGCCGTGTCCTGGAGCCCCACCTGGGCGATGCCAAGAAGCCGCTATCGTTGGCCCTTGCGGTGCCTGACCACCCCTGGGTGGATGGCAACGATGGCGCCGCTGTGCGCATCGCCATGACGGTAGGCGTGGCCGGTGAGCAGCCGGGGAAGCTATGCCAAGTAGTTCAAGAAGGTGCTAGTGAAAACCGAGAAGCTAGAGAGGTTCAGTTTTCTTTTAGGGGCGGAAAAATATTTTCTGACTTAAAGGTGGGAGCGGATGTTTCTTCATCCAAGCATCTGAAATCAAATTACAAACTCTGCTTTAGGGGAGTCCAGCCCATAGGAATGGGGTTTGTGGTGGATTACCAAGAAGCTTTGCTTCTAGGCATGGAGAGCGATGCAGAGGTTAGTTTGAGGGTTAAACCATACAGAAATGGCCGAGATGTAATGGACAAGCCTAGAGGTATGTTTATCATCGATTTGTTCGGGCTTTCTGTTGATGAGGCCAAAGAGAAGGTCCCGGCTTTATATCAGTGGGTTCTTGATAGAGTTAAGCCGGAAAGGGATCAAAATAAAAGAGATTCTTACAGGAAGAATTGGTGGATTTTCGGTGAGCCAGTCCCTGCTACTCGTAGATCATTTAAAGGGATTTCAAGGTATGTGGCTACGACCATGACTGCTAGGCATAGGGTTTTTACATTTTTAGATACCGATATTCTTCCAGATCAGAAGCTAGTTACTGTAGGCTTGGATGATGCTTTTTATCTTGGGGTTTTGTCTAGTCGTCCTCATGTTGCTTGGGCTCTGGCAACAGGAGGTAACTTGGGAGTAGGTAATGATCCAGTTTATGCAAAAGGAAGAAGCTTCGATACTTTTCCATTCCCAGCTGTTAGCCCAGAAAGCAAGTGTGAGATTAGGAGCTTGGCAGAACGAATAGATGCTCACCGCAAGCGGCAGCAGGCCGAACACTCGTCGCTGACGCTGACCGGCATGTACAACG
>CAYVLO010000497.1:0-2762 GCA_964452125.1 uncultured Anaerolineaceae bacterium
AGGGGCAAGCCATCCTTGCCCAGGTGCAGAGCCCCGATGTGATGACGAACACCATCTTTTTGCCTGTGGTTTCCCGCGCCTACAAACCCAGCCGCCCGGTCTTTGGCGTGGAGATGCATCGCATCAGCACGGCGGGGGGCCTCACTTCGGTCAAAGCCACCGACACCCGGTGGATTCGGTTCCGCGCCTTTTTGTGGAACGAGATCGAGCCGGTCCGCACCAACCCGCCCACCTACCTGTGGAGCGCCGTCGATGAGGCCAGCTTGATCGCGGCGCGTAACAACGGCCTATCGGTGATCGCGACCATCCACATGTCACCCAGGTGGGCGCTCAGGAACCCGGATGACAAGTATCTATGTGGGCAAATCGACGAAGAGGCTTTGGATGAATTCGCCCAATTCCTGCGCGCTGTCGTCACGCGCTACAGCGCCCCACCCTACAACGTCAAGTACTGGGAGTTGGGCAACGAACCGGACATCGATCCGATCCTTCTGTGGGAGGAGAATATCTATGGCTGCTGGGGAGATGCGACCGATCCCTACTATGGCGGCGGCTACTATGCCCGGATGCTCAAGATGGCCTATCCGGCGATCAAGGCCGTCGATCCGACCGCCCAGGTGCTCATCGGCGGGTTGCTTCTGGATTGCGACCCGCGCGATCCCACTGCTTGCACCGGGGCTAGCCACCGCGACCTGCCCCCCAAGTTCCTGGAGGGCATTTTGCGGGCGGGGGGCGGCCCCTATTTCGACATTGTCGGTTTTCATGCCTATGCGCGTTACGCCCCCGAACAACCCCAGAAGATGACCAACTTTACCTGGCCCGGATCGGTGACGTCCGTTCCGGAAAAGGCGCAGTTTATCCGCGAGGTGCTCAACAAGTACGGCTTTGGCCAAAAACCTTTGATGAACACTGAGGTAGCGCTCCAGTGCACGATAGCCTCGGTCGATTGTCTTGAGGGTCAGGCCATGTATATTCCCAAGGCCTATGGCGACGCCATGGCCGTGGACTTGAAAGCCCAAGTCTATTTTGCCATCACGAGCAACTGGTACAACACGGGCTTGCTGAACAAAGATCTGACGCCCAAACCGGTGTACAATGCCTACAAGACCGCCTCCAACTACCTGGGGGATGCCGTCTATCGGGGCGCTGCTACGGGCTATCCTGTGGGGATTACCGGCCATGCTTTCGGCTTCATGGGCGTCACGCGCCGCATCGACGTCATCTGGTCGCAGGACGGCACCCAAAAAGCGGTGGCGCTTCCCGTGGGAAGCAGCGCCTACAATCGCTATGGGACGCTGCTTCCTGGGGCTGCCATCCCGGTGACTTATGAACCGGTGTATGTCATCCGACCCTAGGGCCAATGCCGGGCGGGTCGTCGCCGGGCCAGCATCGGCTGGCAGCCGACCTGCCCGGGCTATGATGAGGCAAGAAGGACGTTGAGCAGAACACTCATCCGGCGCCTGCCACCCTCCGTGGCGGGTGCCCTCATTCTCCTGTGGCTCGTGAGCGCCTGTTCGTCGAGTACGCCCCACCCTCTGCCGACGGCTACAGCAACCCGACTTGCGCCGACATCTATGCCCTCTCCCACGGCAACTCGGCCAGCCGCGACCCTTGCGCCCGCAGCGACCCTTTCGCCACAGGAGGTGGCCTGCGGGCCCGATGGCGACCCCAACCGTCCGTCGATCGTAGGCGCCGAGCTGTTCCAATTGACCAAGCCCGGGGGGCTGCAAGCCGCTGTGGCTGCTGGCGTCCACTGGGTGCGCTACGGGGCCTTTGACTGGGATCGGATCGAGCCGGAGCGCACCGATCCGCCCACCTATCATTGGGAAGCGGTCGACGAGGCAGGGCTCGCCCGAGCTGCCGACCTGGACCTGGAGGTCATCGCCGTGGTGCGCTTTGCCCCCGAATGGGCTCAGGGCAGCCCGGGCCACGCCTGCGGCCCCATTGACGAGAAAGCGCACGGGGCCTGGGTCGAGTTTCTGAGCGCGCTGGTGACCCGTTACAGCGCGCCCCCCTATTCGATCCGGTATTGGGAATTGGGCAACGAACCCGACATCGATTCCACGTTGGTGGGAAGGCGAAACATCTATGGTTGCTGGGGCAATGCCGAGGACGAGTATTACGGCGGCGGCGCCTACGCCGAGATGCTCAAGGTGGCCTATCCGGCCATCAAGGCGGTCGATCCGACGGCCCAGGTGCTCATCGGCGGTCTGCTTCTGGATTGCGACCCTCGGGATGCCGAGGCCTGCCAGTGGGGCAGCCACAAGGACCTTCCGCCCCGGTTCCTGGAGGGGATCTTGGTCCAGGGGGGCGGCCCCTATTTCGACCTCGTGAGCTTTCACGCCTATGCCCATTACAAAGATGAGTTGGGTCAGATGATCAATTGGGGCTGGCCCGGCGCCGTGACGTCCATCCCTGAAAAGACTGCCTTTCTCCGCGAGGTGCTACAGGCCTATGGGTACGGCGACAAGGGGTTGATGAACACCGAGGCGGCCCTGCTCTGCAAAGAGCCCACACCCGACTGCCTGGAGACCCAGGCCCTGTACGTGCCGCGGGCCTATGCCGACGCCCTGGCAGCCGGCCTGGAGGCGCAGATCTATTTTGCCGTGGTCAATGAGCATTGGTACAACACCGGCCTGGTCTATCGAGATCTGACGCCCAAGCCGGCCTACCAGGCGCTGGTCACTGCGTCCCAATTCCTGGGGCAGGCGGGCTATCTGGGGCCATTGTCCGGCTATCCACCCGGGGTGGGGGGCTATGCC
>CAYVLO010000498.1:0-2761 GCA_964452125.1 uncultured Anaerolineaceae bacterium
CACCCGCTCGTCGCCCTCGCCTGTCTGCCCCAGGCAGGCGCACGCGGGGGCCCATGGGTTCCCGCTTCCGCGGGAACGACGGAGGGGGCGTCGCCCCTACAGGTTCCACGCAGGCGCGGGACGGCTAGGGTTGTGCGTAGGTAGCCAGCAGGATTTGCATCGCGAGGTCGTCGGCCACCGTGCCGTCCATGGGGATCGATTCCCACTGCTCGCCGGTCAGGCGGCCGTCGCTTTCCATCGTCACCATCAAGCGCCCCACCCGGCGACCGCTGTGCCGCGGCATGGACTGATCGGCGACGACCACCAGCGCGCCCGTCGCCGACCGCACCGCCATCTGGGGCAATTGGGTGGGCAGCGCCGCCACCACCAGATCGACCTCCGGCAATCCCTCCACCAACGCCAGGGCGGCCCGGTACTCCAGGTTGGTCAGCAGGATCACGGTGTCGGCCTGTGGGGCCGCCTGGGCCACGGCCTCGGCAGCCGCCTGAGCCGGGTCGAGGACCCGAAATTCGCCTACCGGCTCGCTGGCCAGTCCGGGTTGGTTCGGCAGGGCCGCGGTAGCCGGTGGCGCCTGCCGCGGCGGGCGTGTCAGGCCCACAAGGGCCACCCGATGATCGCCCACGGCCACCACGACAAAGGCCGGGGCCACCGATTGGCCGGTGGCGGCGTCTACTACGTTGGCCGACAGCATGGGGAACTCGGCCTCGGCCATGCGTTGGGCCAGCGCGTCGGCGCCCAGGGCCAGATCCAACGGGCCCAGGGCCATGGCATCGTAGCCCATCAAATTCATCCCGTCGACGATGACCTTGCCCTCGGTCTGATCGCCCAGCCCGCCGTCGCCCGCCAGGGCGTCGCCGGCGTCCAACACCAACAGGTGGGTGGCCTGTCGCGCCTGGGCCGCGATAAAGGTGGCCCTCCGGCGGAACCCGCCGGTCGCGTACTTGCCTCAGCCGCAGGGCTCGGTTTCGCCCCAATTGTCGTTGGTGTGAACCACCACCAATTGGCCGGGACTGGGCGTGGGCCGGGGGGTGGCGGTGGGCAGCGGTGTCAGGGTGGGCACCAGGGTCGCCGTGGCCGGCGGCGAGACCAAGGCCTGTTCGGTGGGCCTGGATGTGGCGGCCGGCGAGGGCAGCTTGAGCGTCGAACTCGGAGCGTCGGGCGTCGCGGGGGCGCAGGCGCCCAGCAGAAGCGCGATCAGCAACCCACCGAGGGCCCATCGCCGCAGACTGTGGAACCTAGCAGCCTGTCGGAAAGGGCTGTCATTCTGAGGAGCGGAGGCGGCGAAGCCGCCGGAGCGACGAAGAATCTCGCCATTAGATCGCATTTGACAGCCAACAAGCGAGATTCTTCGGCCCCTTCGGGGCCTCAGAATGACAGAACAGACGGTGTTTTGCCTCGGTGGTTTTCTCTCCGACAGGCTGCTAGCTTTCATCCGGCTTTCTCCTCTATGAAACATCGATGCCGCAGCCGCGGCCGCGGCCTCTGGCCGGTGCTCAATGGTCCTCAGGGCTCTCGGAGCCCTCTTGCGAACGCGCCCGGAGCACCAACCCGACGATGACCAGTCCCAACAGCAGCGCTCCGCCTGCCGCCACAGCCGCCACCAGCGGCAAGACGTTGGCCAAGGACCGGCCCGCCTGGGTGGGGCGGCTCGCCTGGTCCCGGGTGCGATCGAGGACGGGGTCCGTGGCCCGGACCATGGCCACCGGCACCGGTGTGCGCGTGGGCGTCGCCGTGAAGGTGGGCGTCGGCGCAGGCGTGTCGGTCGGCAGCGGCGTGTCGGTCGGCGACGGGGTGGGCGTGTCGGTGGGCAGTTCGGCCGTCGGGGTGATGGGCGCCGTATCGACCAGGGCAGCCACCTCCACGGGCGTCTCGGTGGGCGGCGGCGTAGCCGTAGCCGGACGCGGGGTAGCCGTCGGCGGGCGGGGCGTGGGTGGCAACGGCGTAGCCGTCGCCGCTGGCGTGGGCGGCGCCAGGTTGGGATTCTCCACCAGCGTCACCGCATCGAGAAAGACCTGGTCTTGCCCGTAGGACATGCCGTGGTGGGTCCACACGAACACGGTCACCAGGCCCCCCGGGGCAAAGGCCGAGACGCGCAGGTCGGGCATGCGCACCTCCTCCCACGAGGAGGCGCTCCACACAACAGCCGGCGAGGCCGGGTCGCTGCCGCCGGTGGGATCGATGCCCACCTTACGCTCGATGTTGGGGCAGTTGGGCGCCGCCCAGTCGATCTTGGCCTCGTACCATTTGTTGGGCGTCACCGGCACCTGCTGCAACAGGCCCGCGGTCCACACGCCGCCGTCGGACCAGATGCGCTGGGCCGGGGCGCCGGGGGCGCTGCCGTGGTCGTCGATGTCAAAGGCCGGGCTGCCCATCAGCACCCAGGGCGCCCATCCCTGGGGCGTGATCTTGCCGTCGGGTTGGGTGGTCCAGTGGTCAAAGTTGCAGTTTGTGGTCAGGTTGCCCGGCGTGTTGCAGCCTTCTTCGGCCCGCGCCGGCGCCGCCGGGACCATCAGCAGCAGCGCCAGCAAGGCCAGCGCCGTCCATGAGTTCCCCATCGGTTGGTGTCGCTCCTGGGTGCGGCGGGATAGCGCCGCACCGCGGTCTTGAGTTTTTCTTTTCATCGCCCGATTATACTGTAGAACGACCCAGGCCGCAAGCCGATCCCCGCATTGCGCGGGCTGGCCTTGGACAGGGCCCCAAGCCCGCCCGCAGGGCGACCGCATTTGGATCAACGGGGTTTGGTAAGGTGAATTAGCTGAGC
>CAYVLO010000499.1:0-2751 GCA_964452125.1 uncultured Anaerolineaceae bacterium
AATCTCCCAGCACCAACCCCAAAGGATTCTCCAGGTGGCACATGGCCTGGGACGTCGAGCCGTTCGTTTCGTTCCAATAGGCCACCGTGGGAAAGTTCCCAAACGCATCGTTGCCCTCATAGTAGTAGCCATCGTCTGGATGCAACTTCATGGGCTTCTCAAAATGATTGTTGCTGTCCGGGGCGTCGCCCGTCTCGATCTGCTGGCAGCTAATCGTGAGGGGGATGTCGCCCGTGGCTGAGGTCTGAGAGCCGTCTTTGTCATACACCTGAGTGTGAGCCTCGATTTTGTAGGGGCCCACTGGTACCTCAATGCTCGAGGCCTCCCAGCCCAACACGGGTGGAACAGGCGGATCGTTGGGCGGCACCCACTCAAAGCTTCCCATTTCAGGCGCGATGATCTTGTAGCTAGCCTTGTTGGCTGGATAAGCCTTGATAAAATGATCTTCCGGGTCGCCGGTGTTGATCTCCGTCGCCACGCCGGCAACGTGCACCAGAGCATACAACCTTGCGGTTTGCCCGCCGGGCAGGCACTGATAGCGCAGGTACAAATCGCTCAATTTGGGTTTACCCGGATTTCCGGCCTTGTACATCTGGGCGAAAAAATCAGGCGATGTTTCGCCAGTCACCTGCCACTCCACCGGATCGCCATCGACCACCGCCGTCCCATAGGCCGGGATCGGCGGCACAATGGCCGACACCAGGGTCATCGGAATGATGAGGGACAGAATCAGCAGAATAGAAAGGCCACTTGGGACCGAAAACTTGGGTTGCATCTTTCTTCTCCTTGCGCTCTTGGCGCTCTATAAAAACAGTTCTAGTCAGTTATGCTTTGGGTTGCGAATCCCACTCGTCGCAGCAGGGCGCGGACTCGGGCTCGTAGCTCCCGCCCGTCAAAGGGCTTGGACATGGAAAAATCCGCCCCTTGATCCAGACTTGCGACTCTGAGTTGAGAATCTTCGCGAGTGAGGGCGATCACGGGCACGGAGGAGTTTGCCCGTATCGCGCCAAGGGTTTGCCACGTACCCTGGTTGCCAGAGAAAAGATCCAATATCGTCAGTGATGGGCGAACAAAGCCCCAATTCTCCAGCGCCCTGTGCTCATCCTCAACGACAATGACTTCAAAACCCCCATCCGTCAGGTCCCGAATCAATTGAGTGCAGGTGCTTTGATCTTTCGAGACCACCAAAATCCTCGGATCCATGATCCCTCTCCGGTCGAACCTCATGACGTCATTGTAGCACAGCCAGGTTAGGATATGGTTGGGAGAGGGTAAGAAGTTGGTGAGGGTTTTGCAGAAACCGGCATATTGCGCAAAGATTACAGTCTATTTCTTATGATTTCAAGCGGTTAAGTCTCGGGTACCCGGAAGGAAATGGTCGCTGTCCTGGAGAGGGGACAGCTCTCTTCCCGCGATGTGGGCTGGTGCGGGCCAGCCTTGCTGAAGCAGGGCATCAAACAAAAAGAGAGGCCTCCCTGGAGGCCCCCCATGGCATCGCTGGGTATTCGGTATCAGGATTTAGCCAGGTAATAGCCGACGCCCCGTTGAGTCAGAATGTAGCGTGGCCGACTTGGCTCCGGTTCGATTTTGGTGCGCAGTTGCCGGATGAAAACCTTGACGTTGGTCAGACTGCTTTCATAGCCTGGCCCCCACACCTGATCCAAAAGCTGATCATAGGTCAACACTCGACCCGCATTTTGTGCCAGGTAGAACAGCAGCTTGTATTCGGTAGGCGTCAGGTTCACCGATTCGCCCCGGACCCATACCTGGTGAGCCTGGGGATCGATGACCAATTTCCCGCCATCAAACTGCAAACTCCCCGATTCAAGATTGGGAGGCAAAGACGCCCGTCGCAAAGCAGCGCGGATTCTCGCCTTCAGTTCCTGCAGCCGAAATGGCTTGGTGATGTAATCGTCCGCGCCCAGATCCAGGCCCTGCACAATCGAGTCCATATTCTGAATGGCAGTCAACATCAACACCGGGACATCGGAAAACTCGCGGAACCGGGACAGCATCTCCCAGCCATTCATACCCGGCATCATCACATCCAAGAGAACCAGGTCCGGTTGAAACGTGTAGGCTTTGCGCAAACCGTCGCGGGCGTCGTTGGAGGTCTCTAACTGGTAGCCGTCCCCGGCAAGGACACTTGCCAGGAACTGGGTCATTTCCTGCTCGTCGTCGACAATTAAAATCTTGGCCATTCTCACCCACATGCTCCGGGGCCATTATACCACAAATGGGTCTGTATGAAAAGTGACAACTGGCGCACTCCACACCCTCTCAGCCAGACCCCTACGCAAACGCATTTGGATCAAGGGAAATTCGCAAGGTGGGTCCATATGAGAAGTTCGCACTCCAAAGGCTTTTTTCCATTCAGGCACCATCGTCGCATGAATACTGCACATGCGTTCGCCCCAGCCAGACCCAGGACCTGATTTGGCGTTGGAGGGCAACTGTGATATAATACGCGCTCGTGAATCGGAGTGAGGATGGGAACATGAGCAGCGATCTATTGCGATCAGTAGAAGAACAACAACAAAAAGACGACATCGGGCTCGCGTCCGATCTACCGAACCTGCGGGTGGGCGACGACGTAGAGGTTCACTTTCGCATTATCGAAGGGGATCGAGAGCGCATCCAGTTGGTGCGTGGCACCGTCATGCGCATCCGCAAGGGAGCCGGGGCGAACGCCAACTTTACCGTGCGGCGCATCGCTGCCCACGGCGTGGGGGTAGAGCGAACTTTTCCCTT
>CAYVLO010000500.1:0-2750 GCA_964452125.1 uncultured Anaerolineaceae bacterium
CGACTCGGGCTCGTCAGTGGCCCACGCCCCACTGGCCTTTGCCCGACGCGACGCTGAGGTGCTCCATTCTCTGCCCCGCTACCTGGATGCGGGCATCAACGTCGGCATCGGCTGCGACATCTGGCCCGGCGACATCATCAGCGAAATGCGCCTGGCCTGGCTTCTCGGCAAGCATGCCCACGGCGACGTCGACCGGCCCACCTGCCTCGAAGTCTTTACCGCCGCCACCGTGGGCAGCGCCGACGCCCTCCAACGCAGCGACCTGGGCCGCCTGGCTCCAGGCGCCCGGGCCGACATCGTCTGCGTCGATTTGTCGGGCTATCACATTGGGCCCGTGCTGGACCCGGTGCGGGCGCTGATCGCCTTTGGCGAGGGCCGCGACGTCGACCGGGTCTATGTCGAGGGCCAGCCCATCGTCGACCGGGGCAAGGTCCTCCACGCCGACGAGGAAAAACTGCGCGCCGCGGCTCCCGGCATCCTGCACAAGCTGCACCGGGCCGCCGCCCAGCGCGACCCCTTGGGCCGCACCGCCGAATCGATCCTGAACCCAGGTCCCGCGCCGAGACAGGCCTAGCAGCTCGATGGGCGCCCTGCGGGGTCAACCCGTATTCAAAGGAGAACCTCTGTGAGCCAAGAACGAATGACCAACCTCCGCATCGCCGGGTGCAACGTCGGCCCGAGCCTGCCCATGGTGGGGCCCCTGAAGGATGGCGGCACGCTGATCGTCGAATCGGCGCCCGGTTGCTGGGGCCCGATGATCACCCCCCACCTGGACGGCGGTCACGAGATCACCGAGCCGGTGGCCGTCGAAGGCGCCCGCGTCGGCGACGCCATCGCCATCCGCATCCAAAAGATCGAGGTGACCTCGCGGGCCACCTCCTCGGGCACCGGCGTGGTGGCCCCAGGCACACGGGCGAAAAAGGGCGACCGGATCGTGCGCCAGTGCCCCCAATGCCACACCGAGTTCCCGCCCACCGACCTTTCGGGCATCGGCCATAGCGCCGTCCGCTGCCGGGAATGCGGCGCCGAGGCCATTGCCTACCACCTGACCTCCGGCTACACGATGGTCTTTAACGAGGCCCAATCCCTCGGCCTGACCGTGGGCCCCGAAAAGGCCCAGGAGATCGCCCGCCGGGCCAACGAGTACGCCGCCTTGCCCGCCACTTCCCGCCAGATCCCGGTCCTGCTCTTGGCCGGCGCCGACCTGCGGGCCGGCGTCCTGGCTCGCATGAGGCCCTTTATCGGCAACCTCGGCACCCTGCCGGCCATTGACCTGTCGGCCTCCTGCAACTGCGGCGACTTTGGCCAGGCCCTGTTCGAAGGGGGACTGAGCCCGGCCCAGTTCGCGGCCCTCACCGACGGCCACCTGGACGTCGACTCGGTGCGCGAGGGCGCCATCCTCATCTGCCCGGTCAAGGTCGACGGCGGCGGCGTCTATGTTGGCGACGTGCACGCCATGCAGGGCGACGGCGAGATCGCCGGCCACACCACCGACGTCTCGGCCCGGGTCACCCTCCAGGTCGAGGTAGTCAAGGGCCTGGCGCTGCAAGGGCCGGTCCTGCTGCCGCCGGTCAAAGACCTGCCCTTTCTGGCCCGGCCCCTCAGCCCGGCCGAACACCGGGAAGGACAGCGCTTGGCCCGCCAGTGGGGCGCCGAGCTGGAGGAATCCCTGCCCATCCAGGTGGTCGGCTCGGGACCCAACCTCAACGCCGCCACCCAGAACGCCCTGGAGCGGACCGCCGACCTGCTGGAGATGAGCCTCGACGAGGTTCAGAACCGGGCCACCGTCACCGGCGCCATCGAGATCGGTCGCGCGCCCGGCCTGGCCCTGGTCAGCCTGCTGGCCCCGGTGGACCAATTGGAAAAACGCGGATTCCTGCACCTGGTGCGGGAACAATACGAGCAATAGGAGCGCCCCATGACGAAACGCACCCTGAACCTGGTTGTTCGCAGCTACGATCACCTGCTGCCCCTGGCCTGCGGCGACATCCAGCCCGAGGGCCTGGACCTGAACCTGGACCGCCGCACCGACATGCGCGAGTTCATGACCAACCCCGCCTTTGACGCCGGCGAGATGTCCTTTAGCCAGTACGTGATCCGCACCTCCCAGGGCGAGCGCGCTTTGGTGGGCCTGCCCATCTTTGTCATGCGGGGCTTTCGCCACCGCTGCATGTTCGTCCGCCGCGATAGCGAACTCACCACCATGCAGGACCTGGTGGGCAGGCGGGTGGGCGCCAACGCCTGGCCCGACTCGGGCAGCACCTGGCACCGGGCGGCCCTCCGCGAGCAGGGCGTGTCCATCGACCAGATCGACTGGTGGATCGGCCCTGCCGACGACCCCACCTACGATTCGACGGGCGGCCGCCCTTCCATCGCGCTGCCGCCCAACGTCCACACCCTGCCCCCCGGCCAAACCCTCCAGGATCAGGTGATTTCCGGCGAGCTGGATGCCATGATGTGCCCCTGGCCACCCAAGCGATTTGCCGAACGTCCCAGCCCTCTGCGGCGCCTCCTGGTCCACTTTCGCCAGGAAGAGCAGGCCTATGCCCGGCGGGTGGGGTTCTATCCCGGCTATCACATCCTGGCCCTGCGGCACGAGGTATTCGAGGGCGAGCCCTGGATCGCCCGCAGCCTGTTCCATGCCTTTGAGCAATCGCGCCTGATGGCCGAAGCCCAGCGTCGCTGGCTGGCCGATGCCAGCCCCTGGTTGCTGGCCGACCTGGAAGAGATCGAGGACCTGCTGGGCGAGT
>CAYVLO010000501.1:0-2746 GCA_964452125.1 uncultured Anaerolineaceae bacterium
GCCGACCTGGAGGTCATCAGCATCGATCCCATCGAGCTGGATTGGGCCTACGATTGGGACGATGAGGACGATGGAGAGGTGTTCGACGACGAAGAGGAAGAGTACGACGAAGACGACGACTATTAGACACAACCCCGTCCATGATTTGGACGCTCGGTGACTTGTTACAAGTGGTTCACCTATCAGAAATACACAGGCTCCAACAGGTTGTGAACAGTTCGTTCACATCAGGTGGAGCCTGTACCTGTTTTCTAGCCAAGCGGTTATAGGAGTTCAAACCATGGCCTTCGCCTATTGCCCCGACTGCGGACACAGGATTTATCTCGGCGCCAAAGCCTGGAAGGGCCAGCCCGTCTCTTGTGACTCGTGCGAAGCGTCTCTGGAGGTGGTGGCCCTCAATCCTCCACGCCTCGACTGGGTCGACGAGGAGGTCCCCTGGGATTGGACCGAGGAAGATCGAGATCCTGCCCCCCGCGCAGCGGGCAGATCCCGATCTACCTACTGAAAAACGAACGATCAGACCACAACCCAATCCACGCCAAGGGATACGGGCGACGCTCACATTTCTCCGCGCCCCGTTCCTTCGCTCGGCCCGGGGCCATCTAGCGCAACAGGGCCTCCAGCTCGTCCAGCGCTACCCGCGAGGTGAGGTCCAGGCTAAGGGGCGTGATCGACACCACGCGGTCGACGCGCAGGGCGTGGACGTCGGAATCGGGCTCTAACCTATCCTTGTCGATGGCCACTTCATAGGGCAAGCGGACCTTTTCCGAAAGCTGCTTGCGGCCCGTGGGCAGTGCGTGGAAATAGTTCTGGCGTGACTGGCGGGTCACGCGCCAGGGGGTGTCGGGCGTGGCGTCGGCGGGCACCTCGATCTTGAGCAGGTCCACGTCAAAGGGCATCTGCTGGGCCAGCATCCGCGCAGTGAACAGGTGGGCAAAGTGGGTGGCGGCCCCGAAATCCACCTCTTCGGAATGGTTATAGTGGAATTGGGGCTCGGTTTCCAGGCTGACCGCCAGGGCCGGGATGCCCATATCGGCGGCCTGGATGGCGGCGCCCACCGTGCCCGAGGCGGTCACGTTCGTGCCGACGTTCTCGCCAAAGTTGATGCCTGACAGGCACAGGGCGGGCCGGCGCTCCACCAGCTCAATTACGGCATAGAGCACCGACTGGGCCGGCGACCCGTGGATGCCGTAGGCCGGGACAGGTTGGCCGTCCACCCGATAATCGACGGCATGAATGGCGCCATCGTGAAAGGAGGGCAGGCTGCGGCCCGCTCCGCTCTGTTGGGCGCAGGGGGAGGTCACCAGCACCTCGCCCAGCGGCAGCGCAGCGCGCACAGCGGCCCGCAGCCCGGGCGATTCAATGCCATCGTCGCAGGTGACCAGAATCAAGGGGCGTTCGTCTGACATAGCTCTCAGTGACTCCTTGGCGATTGTTTGGGCCGATGCCTGGTTCCCAGGGCTGGGCCCCACCCGAGCTATTGTATCAGACTTTTGCCCCCGGTGCACATCTGTCGGGGGGGCGGGCCCCGACAGAATCCGCCCCCAACGCGCCCCGAAATCCCCGCCACTTGACATTCGTCCCCTTCGCTGTTATCCTTTCCCCCGTGTCTCTCTCGCGCCGGGACCGGCGCCAAAAGAGCTATCGACCCTTGGGGTGAATGAGAAGGATGAGGCTTGTGAACCGAAGGATCGTACCCGTTTCAATCCTTGGACTCTTGATGCTCTCCCTGTTGGCCTGCGGCGCCGAGCACCGCGGATTTGCCGACCCGGCCTCCCTCGAACCGGTGGCCCTGGAGCAGGGACAAACGCTGCGGGTGATGGCCACCACCAACATCGTTGGCGACGTGGTGCGCCATGTGGGCGGCGACCGCCTCGACCTGACGGTGCTGATGGGCGTCGGCGTGGACCCCCACAGCTATGTGCCGGCGCCGGCCGACGTGGCCCGGGTCCACGACGCCCACGTGCTCTTTATCAACGGCGCCGGGCTCGAGGCCGGGATCGAAGAGATGCTGGACAGCGCCGGCGGCGATGCTGTGGTGATCTCGCTGGCTGAGGGTCTGGAGCTGCGGCCCTTTGCCGGCGGCGAGCACGGCGACGAGGATGCCGATCACGATCATGGCGACATGGACCCCCACGTCTGGTTCGACGTGCAGAATGTGATGCACTGGGTCGAGACCATCGCCGCCACCCTGAGCGCCCTGGACCCGGAAAGCGCTGGCGTCTATCGCGCCAACGCCGAGAGCTATACGGCCACTCTGGCCGAACTCGATGCCTGGGTGGCGCGGGAGCTGGCCTCCATTCCGGAGGAGAATCGCCTCCTGGTGACCAACCATCCCGTGTTTGGCTACCTGGCGGCCCGGTATGGGTTGCAGCAGGTAGGCGCCATTTACCCCGTCAATCCATCGGCCGAGCCCTCAGCCCAGGACATTGCGGCGCTGGAGGATTTTCTCCGCCAACAGGGGGCGCCCGCCATTTTTTCCGAGAGCACGGTGAACCCCAAACTGGCCCAACAGATCGCCAACGACACGGGCATCGAGCTGATCGCCCTGTATACCGGCTCCTTGGGGGAACCGGGCAGCGGCGCCGAAACCTACGTCGACCTGATCCGCTACGACGTCCGCCGCATCGTTGAGGCCTTGAAATAGTCCGGGGGACGACCAGAGCGGGGCCGAGCTGATGGGATAGTGATCGAAGGGACCGCCCCATGCGCAACCGATGCCCTACCCAAGGGTTCGTGGCAATGC
>CAYVLO010000502.1:0-2738 GCA_964452125.1 uncultured Anaerolineaceae bacterium
CAAAATAGACGGCGTTTTGCCTCGGTGGTTTTCTCTCCGACAAGCTGCTAGGGCCGGGGCACGGCCTCTTCCATATAGTAATCGCAGATGTCCACGCCCGTCACTCGCTGGCCGGCGACCACCGGCACCGTCACCACGGTGTGATCGGGGCATTCCACGCTCAAGCCGCACACCACAAACTCGGAATAGCTGGCCCCCACCCCTTCGTCGGTCCAGGAGAACACCCAATAGTTCCCGGCTGGCACCTCGATCTCATAGGTCATCGTGTCCACCGGCACGTGCATCGACCAGGTCTCGCCCGTGTCGGCGTTGCGGGCATAGATCGTCATGGGCGGGATATACTCGGAGGGATAGCACAACCCGCCGCTGAGGATGCCCACCTGGGGAGCGGGCGGGGGTTCCGGCGTGGCCTCTGGAAGGACGTCCACCGCCGAGCTGGGAACCAGGGTAGCCGTCGCCTCCACAACCACGCCCGGCCCGACCGCCTCTGGGGTAAAGGTGGCGGTAACCACCAGCACTTCGACCTGGGGGGTCGATGGGGTGCCGCAGGCCAGGCCGGCGCCCATGCACAACACCATCACCAGCACAGCGGGCAGCCAGAGTCTTGTGCGATGCTTCATGTCCTTCCTCCCTCGTTTCATCCCTGTTCTCGCCTAAAAGGATACGTACTCGTCTTGGACCAGGCCCGCCTTGTCGACGCCCAACAGATCCAGCAGCTCGGAGATCATGCCGGCCTTTTGCACAGCGTCCTGCTTGCTCCAGGTGCGGGCCTTGATCTCCAGATAGACCTTGTCCGAGGCCGGTTGGCTCAGCCGATCCAGGTTCAGGGCAAAGTCGACGCCCTGGTACTTGACGCGCCACCGCCGCCGGATCTTGTCCACCCGGCGCTCTTCCCGCGGCTGGAAATATTCGCGGTAGAAGCGCAGGCTGCGGTCGGCCACCGCCGTAAAGCGCGAGCGGGAAAGGACCACCGAATCGGCATACTCCCGCTCTTTGGTGGGGCCGTGGAAGGTCAGGTTGTAGATCGGCTTGACCTCCAGCCCCCGGTCCAACAGATAATCCTCCCGATAGCGGATAATGTCGACGCGGGATTCATCGGCGTCGGCCTGGGGATCGTCAAAGAAAAAGTAGGTGTCGTACTGCTTGCGCTCGCTGGGCTTGATGACCATGATCTCGGGGGTAGCCGCCAGGCGGTCCACCAGTTCTTCCTCGTCGGGCACCCAGACCTTGACCTGCACTTCGTAGGTCTCGCCCCATTGCAGGGTGCCCAGCGCCACCAGCTTGTCCAGCAGGCTCTGCTCGCGGCGGGCCAGGAACGCGCCCACCTGGGCCGCGATCCGCTGCGCCTCGGCGCGCACCTGCTCCTCGTCCAGGGTGAGCAGCTCCCAATCGCGCATCACCCAGCGGCCCTCGATCAGCACGTGCCGCACATCCGACGACTTGGCCGCATAGACGATCCGCGAATAGACATTGTCGGGCGAGAGGTCAAAATGGGGCACGTTGTGGACCCGATCCAGCTCCAACACGGCGAGGTCGGCCCGCTTGCCCACCTCCAGCGAGCCGGTGATCGACCCCAGGCCCAGGGCCCGGGCGCCGTCGATGGTCGCCATGGCCAGGGCCTGGCGGGCAGGCACGGCGGTGGGATCGCCGCGGAGGCCCTTGGGCAACAGGGCGGCCAACCGCATCTCTTCGATCATGTCCTGGTCGTTGTTCGAGGCCTGACCATCGGTGCCAATGCCCACCACCACGCCCTCGCCCATCATACCCGCCACGTCGGCCAGGCCGCTGCCCAGCTTCAGGTTGCTGGTGGGGTTGTGGGCCACTCCCACCCCCCGCTCGGCCAGAATGCGCCAATCGGACTCGTTGAGGTGCACACAGTGGGCAGCCAGCACGTGGACGTCGAGCACGCCATGGGCCTCCAAGACCTCCACCGGCGACAGGCCGTACAGGGCGCGGGTCTCGTCCACGTTGCCGGTCGTCTCGGCGACGTGGATCAGCAGCGGCACGCCAAATTCGGCCGCCAGCGCCGCCGACTCGCGCAGCAGCTCGGGCGTGCTGGTCTCGGTGCCGTGGGGCCCCACCGCCGGGGTAACCAGGGGGTGCCCGTGCCACTGCTCGATGAACCGTCGACACAGGGCCAGGGCCAGGTCATAGCTCTCGGCGTCGGGCGTCGGCCACTTCATGATCGTCTCGGCGCAGATGGCGCGCATGCCGGCGTCGGCTGCGGCCTGGGCCACCTCGTGCTCATAGTAGTACATGTCGGCAAAACAGGTCACCCCCGAGCGGATCATCTCGGCGCACGACAGCAACGTGCCCCAGCGGCAAAACTCGGGGCTGACAAACTCGCGCTCGACCGGCAGCATGTAGCCAAACAGCCACACATCCAGGCGCTGATCGTCGACCAGGCCCCGCAGCAGGCTCATGGGGGTGTGGGTGTGGGTATTGACCAGGCCCGGCAAGAGGGCCGCGCCCCGGCAGTCCACCACCTCCGCCCCCTGGTAGGCGGCCTGGATCTCGGCCGTGGGCCCCACAGCCAGGATGGCCCCTTTGTCAATGGCAACAGCGCCCTGGAAGATCAGATCCCCCAGGGCGTTCATCGTCACCACCGTACCGTTGGTCAAGAGCACGTCCACCAACTCCATAAGTGGCCCTCCTTTATGTCAACATTCCATGACAGACGACCTGCGAACCAAGGGCGAATCGGGAATTGAACCCCACAGGCCTCCCTTTTGGTTCAG
>CAYVLO010000503.1:0-2518 GCA_964452125.1 uncultured Anaerolineaceae bacterium
ATGCTGCCTGCGAGTACGCAGGCGCTTATGCGCGAGGGTACTCGCGGCGGGCATAACGTTAGGGGGGACTATTGCGAGTTGCGGTGTGTTCCTGTGGAGGAGTAACCGGAGCCAGCACGCGACTTTGCCAGCCCTAATCCACGCCCCCAGGGCAACCGTATTTGGATCAACGGAGGTTGGTAAAGCGAACTTGGCTGAGCATTTCGTGCTGAAAAGCCCCTTTTTGGAGTGCGCGCCTGGCGCGCACTCCAAAGTGAGTCTTCTCAATCACGTATCATTATCCCATTGATGCGATAAATGCGGCCGCCCTATCCACGCCCCATGTCAGATTGTCACCGCGGGGCAAATCTGGTATACTTGCGCCGGGAGATGCGTATGGCACTGATTTTGGGTATCGAGACATCGTGCGACGAGACCGCCGCCGCGGTCGTGGTCGACGGCCGGATGATCTTGAGCAACGTGGTGGCCTCGCAGGTGGAATTGCACCAGCGCTATGGCGGTGTGTTTCCCGAGGTGGCCTCGCGGCAGCATATCCTCAGCATCAACCCGGTGATTGAGGAATCGCTGCGCAAAGCCGCCGTGACGTTGGAGGACATTGATGCCGTGGCAGTGACCTATGGGCCGGGGTTGGCCGGTTCCTTGCTCGTGGGCGTCAATGTCGCCAAGTCGCTGGCCTGGGCGCGCGGCCTGCCGTTGATCGGCGCAAACCACATCGAGGCCCACATCTATGGCAATTGGCTCGTCAACGGCCCGGCGCCCGACCTGCCGCTGCTGTGCCTGGTGGTCTCGGGTGGGCACACCGAACTGGTCCTGATGACCGATCACGGGCACTATCAGCGGTTGGGCGGCACCCTGGACGATGCGGCCGGCGAGGCTTTTGACAAGGTGGGGCGCCTGCTGGGGCTGCCCTATCCCGGTGGTCCGGCCATTGAGGAGGCGGCCCAAAAGGGCAACCCCGACGCCTTTGATCTGCCCCGCGCCTGGTTGCCGGGCACCCACAATTTCAGCTTTTCGGGACTCAAAACGGCCGTGTTGCGGATTGCGCAGACCTACACTCCAGACATCGGAGGCAAGCGTACGAGCACGCCCCGGGTGTCAGGCGCTCATGCCTCGGCACGGGTGATGCCCACAGCCGACCTGGCGGCCAGTTTTCAAAGGGCCGTGGTCGATGTGCTGGTCAAAAAGACCTGCCAGGCCGCCCTGGAAGACGAGGCCCGCGTCGTCTTGCTGGCAGGCGGTGTGGCGGCCAATCAACTGTTGAGGTCCGAGATGACCCGGCAGAGCCCGGTGCCGGTGTTCTACCCCCCGCTGTCGCTTTGTACCGACAATGCCGCCATGGTGGCCTCCCTCGGGTTTTTCCGCTTTCAGAGCGGGGAGCGCGCCGGTTGGGATCTCGACGTGGTGCCCGGCCTGCGGCTGGTTTCCGAATAGCCGAATGTGCCCCAAAAGCGTAACTCCTGAGCTTGCTGTGTGTTCTAGTAAGCAGCGGATTCTAGCTATGGGCCATAGGAGGAAGTGAACATGACGGAAGGATTGACACTGGTCGCGGCTGTGGTTGCGGCCTATTTGCTGGGCAGTTTCCCGGCCGGATACCTGCTGGGCCGGTTGTGGGGTGTGAATGTCCTTTCGTGCGGAAGTGGTCGGACGGGGGGCACTAATGTGCTTCGGTCGGCAGGCATCGTCCCGGCGCTGCTCACGGGCCTTTTGGATATCGGCAAGGGCGCCCTGGCTGTCTGGGTTGCCGGGCAGATGACGGGCTATCCGGAGGTTGAGGTGCTTGCCGGCGCGGCGGCCATTCTCGGTCACAACTATTCGGTCTTTTTGCGCTTTCGTGGCGGGGCAGGAGTGGGAACCTCTCTGGGGGCGCTGGGCGCCATCTATTTGCCGGCGGCCCTGGGCCTGGTGGTGATGTTGCTGGTGACCATTGCCGTCACCCGCTATGCCTCGCTGGGTTCCCTGATCGTCTCGACCTTGATGCCCCTGGTGCTGCTCGTCTTGGGCTTGGAGGGCATCCTGCCGTTGACCTACGTGGCCTATGGCGTGTTGGCCTGGATCATTATTGTCTATGCCCATCGGCCCAATATCCAGCGCCTGCTCCAGGGGACGGAGCGGCGCATCGGCGAGGGCGGCCAACCGATCTCGTAGGGCTGGGGCGCTTGCCCGGGCCATGAGGGGTGGTTTGCTTCACAAATTCGAGCGGGATCGCCAGATCTCGCGCTTTTCTGCTTGCCCCGTGTCTGCACGGCCGTGTCTGCACTTTCAGTGCCCTGATGGGCCCTTTTGTAGGGGCGGGTCTTGGACCCGCCCAATACGCATTAATGGTTGCAGATTGGGCTGGCCCAACGGAGATCGACCGAGTCGTGTCGTCTCCTCACAACTGAATCTCGACCGGGCAACGCATCAAATGCGTGGGGTCCGGGGCCGTCAGGGCCCCGGGCCGGGGGTGTGGGGGCGCGGCGGCGCCCCCCACAAGCCCATGCGCGGGATAAAGGCACGTGTAACGGAGGGGTAAAACCAG
>CAYVLO010000503.1:2528-2738 GCA_964452125.1 uncultured Anaerolineaceae bacterium
AAAGGAGCCGATTGTCAATGTATCGGCCTGTCGGTTCAACCATTCTCGGTATGGCCCACGCGAACCCACACCGCTCCCGGTGGCTCGCGCGGGATCGCATGCAACCCTTGGTTGCAGCCGATCCTACGCGAGCTAGCAGAGCAAGCAGTATACCGTCTAGCAGCCTGTCGGAGAGAAAACCACCGAGGCAAAACACCGTCTGTTCTGTCA
>CAYVLO010000504.1:0-2736 GCA_964452125.1 uncultured Anaerolineaceae bacterium
GGACCCCCGCTTTCGCGGGGGTGACGGCCCTGTTTGGTCGCTGCAAGGCTTTCCGCCGACTTTTTGCGAACTCGGCACCTCTTTATTGCGTTTCAAAGCGCTTAGCTTGATATGTATGGGGCCGGCCTGCGCTCCGCCTACAGAACGCCGAGTTCCTTCCCCACCCGCTCAAAGGCCGCCAGACCCATATCCAGATCCTGCTGACTATGGGCGGCGGTGTTCATAACCCGGATACGGGCCTGGCCCTGGGGCACGGTGGGAAAGCCCAGGGCCATGGCAAACACGCCTTCTTGGAACAATCGGCGAGAGAACTCTTTGGCCAAAGGCGCTTCGCCCAGCATCACCGGGACAATGGGCGTCTCGGTGTGCCCTGTGTCAAAGCCCAGGGCGGCCATTTTGCCCTTGAAATAGTTGGTGTTGGCCCACAGCTTGTCCACCAGGTCGCTGCTCTCTTCCAAGAGATCGACGGCTGTCAGGCAGGCCGCTGTATCGGCAGGCGTGACCGCGCTGGAGAACAGGAAGGGGCGCGCCTTTTGCCGGATATAGTCGATCACCACCTTCTTGCCGCTGATCACACCGCCCACAACGCCAAAGGCCTTGCTCAGGGTGCCAATTTCCACGTCGAATTTGCCCTGCAAGCCAAAATGATGGACGATGCCTTTGCCGCCGCCGAGCACGCCTTCGCCGTGGGCATCGTCGACCATGGTGATCACCCCATACTTTTCGGCCACCTCGTACAATCGGTCCAGGGGGGCCACATCGCCGTCCATACTGAACACACCGTCGGTGACCAGCAAGCCCCGGCGAAAGTTGGGCAGGTTCTCCTGGATCTTGGCTTCGGCGTCGGCGGCATCGCAATGCTCGTACACCACGATTTTGGCTCCCGAAAGCCGCGCCCCGTCGATGATGCTGGCGTGATTCAGGCGGTCGGAAAAGATGACATCCTGCTCGCCGGTGGCCCGATCGCGGCCCACCAGGGGGGCCAGCGCTGCCTGGTTGGCCAGGAAGCCACTCTGGACATAGAGAGCGTCCTCCACCCCCTTGAATTCGGCCAGCCGCTTTTCCAATTCGACGTGCAGCGCCTGGGTGCCCGCAATGGACCGCACAGCCGCCGGTCCCACGCCCCACCGCTCCACAGCCTCGATGGCGGCGGCCTTCATGCGGGGATGGTTGGCCAGGCCCAAATAGTTATTCGTGCAAAAGTTGAGCACTTTTTTGCCATCGACCACCATCCAGGCGTCGGCCGGCGAACCCATGATGCGCAGGTTAATGAACAAGCCCGCTTCTTTGAGATTGTCAACATCCTGGCGTATAAAATCGAACTTGTCGGTCATCACTCACTCCCAAGTTTTTCAAATTCCACGAAAACCGGCGTTCATTCGGCTCCCCCTCTTCAGGCAGCCTGGGCAGGCGCACTCGATGCCCAGGACCCACCGCGGGGCGCCCCCTGAACTCAGCTTTGGGTATACAGGCGTCCTTTTGCATGGCGCTTGCCCAGTTTTTCCAGCATGTCGACCGTCATGGCAGCCAGGTCGTACTGGGGCTCCCAGCCCCATTCCTGGCGGGCAGCGCCATCGTCCAGCGAGCGAGGCCACGAGTCGGCAATCGCCTGGCGAGAGTCGGGCCGGTATTCGCACACGAAATCGGGAATATGCTTCTTGATTTCGGCCGCCAGTTCACCGGCCGAAAAGCTCATGGCCGCCATGTTGAAATCGGCGTGATGCGCCAGCCGGTCGAAATCGGCCTCCATCAGATCGATCGTGCCCTTGATGCAATCGGGCATGTACATCATCGGCAGGACCGTGTCCTCGCGCACAAAGCAGGTGTAGCGGCGGTGGGCAATGGCTTCGTAATAGATGGCCACGGCATAGTCGGTGGTGCCTCCACCTGGCAGCGTTTCGCTGCTGATAATGCCGGGGTAGCGCACGCCGCGGACATCCAGGCCAAAGCGCCGCACATAGTAATTGCACAACAGCTCGCCCGATACTTTGCTAACGCCATACATGGTCGTAGGACGCAGGATCGTTTCCTGTGGCGTCTGCTCGCGGGGCGTTTCAGGACCAAAGACGGCGATGGAGCTGGGACAGAACACGCGCGCCATCTTGTGCTCGCGGGCAATCTCCAGGACATTGTACAGCCCGTTCATGTTGACGTCCCATGCCAGATGGGGCTTTTCTTCGCCCACGGCCGACAGAATGGCCGCCATGTGATAGAGGGTGTCGATGCGATACTTGTCGACCACCGCCTCCACCGATTCGCGGCGGGTGACATCGATGAATTCAAAAGGCCCACTTTCGCTCAATTCCGAACCCGGTTTGGTTCGGTGCCCGGTGGCCACTACGTTCTCGGCGCCATAGCGCCGTCTGAGCTCGAGGGTCAGCTCGGACCCAATTTGTCCCACGGCTCCTGTCACCAGAATGCGTGGGCTGCTGGTTGCCGTTGTCATGGGTGCTCTTTCTCCCTGGTTGTTCTTTGCTTGCATGAGTATAACACACACAATTTGGCAGGTCAACATCGCCTACCGAATTTGCCAGGGTTGCAGCCAAGCCCGGACTCACCTCCGTGAGCCGGATATGCGCGCTCAGTATCCCCTGCTCGGCCTGGATCGCCAGATCCAGGCCCTGACTGCCGTCTGCCGCACAGATGCGCGGGATCTGGCGATCTCGCGCGAGCTGGTGTGCACGCTCGGCATCCCCTGCTCGGGCCGCATGGCGGGCGCATAGAGCTGCTCGGCAT
>CAYVLO010000505.1:0-2733 GCA_964452125.1 uncultured Anaerolineaceae bacterium
TGCCATGCAACTTTCCCTTACACGCCAAAGCCCGAAAAGCTCGACAGCACGCCGAGCTCTGGATGAAGATAGGGGAGAGCGACGCGATACCGACCGCACACAACCCACTCGATTCGGTTCATAAGGAGGGGAAACTGCGCTCGCCGTTGGGCAGCATCCTCACCCGGCGCAGGAGTGAGAAATAATCGGCTAAAAACCAGTTCCAATGACACGGTATCTCCTCGTTGAGTTCCAGCAAAAAAACCTATAGTTCTATCCAACTAGAACAATGGCATTGTATACTATTGGGGAGACTTTGTCAAGTCTGGGAGGGGCTTGTGAAAAAAAGAACTGGCTCAATCCCCAGGATTGGACCAGTCAAATTGCGCGGCCTGTCCATGCTTATTCCGGATCTTCAGTCCCTTTACGCAAGGCCCAGAGGCCACCGATGCTTCCTAGATCGTGACTGTCGTCGTAGGGCACCACGACCAAGGAGCCATGTTCTTTGACGCCCTCCATGATCATGTTCGTCAATCTCAAACGAAAAGCAACGGGTTGATCTTCGTACGTTTTGGCCGCATTCAGGAAGCTCTGAGCGATCTCCTGTTCGGCCTGGCCCAGGATGATGCGCGCCTGGCGTTCTCGCTCGGCCTGAGCCTGGCGGGACATGGCGTCCTCCAGAGGTTCAGGAATGACAATATCCCGAATTTCGACCGACTCGACCGTGATGCCCCATGGAGTTGTGCGCCGGTCGATGATCTCCTGGAGTTCGTCGTCGATTTTTTCTCGCCCCACCAGAATATCGGCCAGTTCCATCTTGCCGATGATGTCGCGTAACGCCGTCTGCGCCGCCCAGGAGATGGCCATACAATAGTTCTTGACTTCCAACGCGGCCTTGCTGGCATCCCAGACCACCCAGAACAGCACGGCATCGACGTTCACCGGCACCGTGTCACACGTCAGGGTTTTCTCTGCGCCAAAGGGGGTCACCATCATCCGATGGTCGATCCAGGCAGCCACCCGATCGACAAAGGGGATAATGAAAAAAGGGCCCGGGCCGGCGACCCGTTGAAATCGACCCAACCGCAGGACCACGGCCCGTTCCCACTGTTGGGCAATCTTGAAACCAAGTAGCAGAACAAAAGCCACCACATAGAATGGCACGCCCCAGAGCCAATCACCGGCCATCCAGCCAATGGCATACCCAACGACCAGTACGGCCAAAGCCAACAGCAACGAAATGGGATTGATGACCTTGAATTGGTATTCGGCGCCCTCTAAAAATCGTCCGACGCCGTGCTCATCTTCCATCATACAGCTACTCCTCCAGCTTTTTCAAGGCAGCTTCCTCTGAGGTAGCTCGCCATTGTTCTATGTGAGCATCGAGTACCTGGACCACATCGTCTGGCTCATAGCCCAGATAGACAATTTCGGCAAACATACTTTCCACAAGAGCATGCAGTTTCTGCTTCCGCAGATCGGCTAGCTCTTGCTCGACGTGGCCATTGGTGACAAAGGTTCCGCGGCCGCGCTGGATGGAGAGAAAGCCCTCACGCTCCAACTCGGCGTAGGCGTGGGCGACCGTGTGCAAGTTGACGGTCAGATCCACCGCCAGCTCCCGGATGGTCGGCAATTGCTGACCCGGCTGGAGCGCACCCTTGGCGATCAGATGCTTGATCTGATCCATGATTTGGATATAGATGGGTATGCCACCCTTCTGATCCACCGAGAAGGAGAGGTTCACCAGCCTTGCCCCCCACTGACTTGCAGTTTGTTCTATCTGCGCTCACCACTGTACAACAGGAACGGGGTTTTGTCAAGGCGACGAGAAAATCCCAGAAGGCCAATTGGCCCGCCATCACCCGCCCTGGTCGAAAGCCCTCATCCGCCAAGATGCCAGCCGCTCCGAGCTCACCATCGTTCAGCCCGATACCCTATTGCCTTGCCAGCGAGATCTTTTCCGATGGGTCTGGAGACGAAAAGCCAAAGGCACAAGCCAGAGCAGGAGCGGCCGGATTGTTGTTGACCTGGACCAGGCTGCACTTGAAATGGAAGGGACAGCAGGAGGCAGCATCCTCGCCCACGATCGTAGGGTGGGCGGGCTAATTGGTACAAGTCAGAGATCGCGCACACGACTGCGCTGAGCTGCAACCTGTACCTTTTCGCCGATCATCTCATGTAGGTCCAGAGACGGTACAAGCGGCGGGATGACACCAAGCCAGTCGAAATATCTCTCGTGGCGCAGCGGCATAGAGCGGATAGGCAGCAGGGGCCTGGCCCGAAAGCTGACCTGCAAGCCAAAGCGGCCGGCGGCTAACCAATCATGAGAATACGTGACCTCGGCTCCGCACGAATCGGCGGTGGCATAGTAGTCAGGGCTTGGGATTGTAAAGGCGAGTCCATAGTGAGTCCGCCCGTGCAGGGCCGCGGCCAGGTCGAGCACCAATTCATCAGAAAGCGTCTCGCTGGCGGCTGTAAAATCCAGATCCAGGCTAAAGCGCCCTGTTGCACCCAGGTGGATCTTGCGCAGAGCGGTGCCGCCTTTGAAGGCCAACTGGTCGAGCAAACCCTGATCCGAAAGAACACGAAGGACATACGTCAGCGCGATCTCTCGCTCGGCAATGTCCAGGTCGACGCCAGAATCGGCCGCATACCACTGCACGAGCCGCTTTTCAATCATCAACGCACCTCAATCTCGGCCAACAGCTCATGGCGCGGCACATTGTCCACGATCCGCCAGGTGGAATCGTATTT
>CAYVLO010000506.1:0-2728 GCA_964452125.1 uncultured Anaerolineaceae bacterium
CGTGCCGGGTGGCGATGTACGGGCGACGCAGCGCCGAGGACGGCGGCGTCGCCCCGTACAGGCCGTCGTCGCCGCCCGAACCGTCACCCCCGCCTGCCTGCCCGCTGTGATGCCCGCGCCAAAATCCCAAGACCTCCGAGTTCTTGGAGAACTCGGAGGTCTGCTGATCGGCGCAGCCCCCCTTGTCAAGCCCTCCACCGGCCCATTTCGCCAGAAAATCACCGAGCATAACCGACTATATCCACAGAAATAGACAGAATCAATCCCAATTCCGGCAACTCACCTCCCAGGCGTCGTCAAAATTAGAACATTTGTGCTATACTATCCTCAGCACGAACGACGCCAAACAGGAGGACGCCGCCATGCTCCGCACCCGGATCTATCGCCTGCTCTTTTGGGCCGCCCGCGCTGCGGCCCTGCCCTCTCGGGCCGCGGGCCTGCCGCAGGGGGCCGCGCTCTCGGAGCCCAGCCCATGCCCGGCGCCCCACCCTGCGACCACGCGGGCCGCCCTCACCCAATCGCCGCCCGATGACAACGACCCGAGGTGATCCCGTGGCCCATCCCCTGCTTTATGTCGAATTGGAGACCCACGGCCCGGGCATTGACGAGATCATCGCCGACCTGGCGGCCAAGCAGCAGCGCCTCAGCGCCTACCTCGACGACCTGCTGGACAGCGACCAGGCCACCCCGGCTGAGGTGGCCCGCCTGCTGGCCCTCCACGCCCAGACCGCCTCGCGGCTGGGGCGCTTGCTGCGCGACCGGCGCGCCCTGTCGGGCGAGGCCGCCGACGGCATCGCCGGAGCCATCGCCCAGGCGTTGGACGAGCTGAGCAGCGAGCTGGGGGTGGAGCTGTGAGACGGGCCGGAGAGGGCCGCTTGCGCGCGGCAATCAAGCGCTGGCGCGCGGTCCGCAAGGCCGCCGGTGCCGAGGGCGCCCGCCCGCCGCGCCCCCGCCGCGCCGATCCCTGCCCCTACGACGAATCGTGGGGCTGGTGGGTCGACCGGCGGCTGCGGCGGGTGGAGGGCCAGCTCAAGTGGCTGCTGGCTCTGGCCCTGACCACCCTGGGCGGCGAGGTGCTGCGCATCCTGGTCGAGACGCTGGGGTTGGGGCAACCATGACGGCGCCGATGGTGGCTGCAGCCAAGCACTGGCTGTCGCAGGTGGACCGCTTTTCGCGCCTGGTGCTGGAGCGGCCGCTGCGCCCCTACCAGTTGGAGGCGGCCCAGGCCATCCTGGACAGCGTGCTGCACGGCCGGGGGCGGACGTTTGCGGTGATGATGAGCCGCCAGGCGGGCAAGAACGAGCTGTCGGCCCACCTGGAGGCCTACCTGCTGAACCTCTACCAGCGGCGGGGCGGCCAGATCGTCAAGGCCTCGCCCACCTTCAAGCCCCAGACCGTCAACTCGATCCTGCGCCTGGCCGACCGGCTGGACAACCCCTGGAATCGGGGGCGCGTCCGCCGCCGCGAGGGCTATATGGTGGAGCTGGGCCGGGCCCGCGCCCTGTTCTTCTCGGCTGGTCCGGGCGCCCACGTGGTGGGCGCCACCGCCGACCTGCTGCTGGAATGCGACGAGGCTCAGGACGTGGGGACGGAAAAGTGGTTCAAAGAGTTCGTCCCCATGGCTGCCAGCACCCACGCCACGACCGTGCTGTGGGGCACGGCCTGGACCTCGCAGACGCTGCTGGCCCAGACCATCGCCCACTTGAGGCGGCAGGAGGGGGACGACGGCATCCGCCGGGTGTTTGCCTACCCGGCCGAGGTCGTGGCTGACCAGGCGCCGGCCTATGGCGCCCACGTGGCCGACCAGGTGGCCCGGCTGGGCCGCAACCACCCCCTGATCAAGACCCAGTACTACCTGGAGGAGGTCGACGCCCAGGGCGGGCTGTTCGGCCCGCTGCGCCGGGCGCTGATGCGCGGCGACCATCCCCGCCGCACTGAGCCGGAACCCGGGCGCCGCTACGCCTTGCTCATCGACGTCGCCGGGGAGGACGAGGCTGAGGGCTCGGCCCAGGAGCGGATGGGGCTGAGCAATCCCCGCCGCGACGCGACGGCGTTGACGGTGGTCGAGGTCGAGCCCCGGCCCGGCGAGCTGCCCCTGTACCGCACCGTCGACCGCCGCCTGTGGCTGGGCGTGCGCCACACGACGCTCCACGACCAGATCCGGGCCCTGGCCCACCATTGGCGGGCGGCCTGGGTGGTGGTCGACGCCACCGGCGTGGGTGCGGGGCTGGCCTCGTTCCTGGCCAAGGCCCTGCCCGACCGGGTGCGGCCGGTGACCTTTTCGGCCCGGGTCAAGTCGGACCTTGGCTGGGCTTTTGTGGGCCTGGTCGAGACGGGCCGCTACCGGGAGTACGCAGCCGACGCGTCGTCGGGCGACGATGCGTCGGGGAACGACCCCGAGACCCGCCAGTTCTGGTACGAGGTGGAAGCCTGCCAGTACGAGGTGCGCCCGGGGCCGGGCCATCCGCTGCGCTGGGGGGTGTGGGAGGCGCCGGGCTACGATGGGCGGATCGCCCGCGGTCACGACGATCTGCTGGTCAGCGCGGCGTTGGTGGCCACGCTGGACGCTCTGCCCTGGGTGCAGACGGGCCCCGCGGCCTGGATCCCCCGCCCCGATGTGCTGGACGAGATCGACGGGGGGGACTGGTGAGCGGGGCCACGGTGGCCCCTGCCGCGGGGCCCATGGATGCCCGCTTGCGCGGGCATGACGACGAGCCTTTGGAGTGCG
>CAYVLO010000507.1:0-2725 GCA_964452125.1 uncultured Anaerolineaceae bacterium
TCGGCGGACAGGTCCACGATCCGCTCGGCCTGGGCGGCCAGTTCGTCGATCCGGCCCATGGCCTGTCCGTGGGGCAGCGCCAGGAACAAGAGATCGACCGGTTTCAGATCGGCCAGGCGGCTGAACCGCAGATCGGTGTGCCCCCGCAGGTTGGGATGCACCAAATGGGCAAACTGCCCGGCGTAGGTCTCGGAGGTAATCTGGACCACCTCGATCTGGGGATGAGCCAGCAGCAGCCGGAGCAACTCACCGCCGGCGTAGCCCGACGCCCCCACGATAGCCGTTTGAATCAAAAGCCCTCCCTGGCGATCTGGACGGTATACTCGACCATCGCGCCGGCGATGTCGGCGTCGGTGGCCTGCATGGCCCCGTGAAACTCGGGGGTGTGGTTCACTTCGTTCACCAGGAGCCGCCCGTCGGACGTCTCTAGCAGGTCGACGGCGACGATGCCGCCGCCGACAGCCCGCGCCGAAGCCAGCGACAGGTCCACAATCTCGGCGGTCATGGGGCAGGGATAGGTCTCGCCGCCGCGCGCCGTGTTGGTGACCCAGTGGTCCGCAGCCCGGTAGACGGCATAGACCACCTCATCGCCGATGACCATAGTGCGGATATCGCGTCCGGGCTTGGCCACATACTCCTGGATATAGAACACGCTGTGGGCATAGCCCCCCAGAGTGGTCTTGTGTTCCAACAGGGCCTCGGCCGCGTCGCGGTCGTTTACCCGGGCCAGCAGCCGGCCCCAGGAACCCAGCAAGGGTTTGAGAACGACCGGATATCCGATGGACTCGATGGCTTCCAGGGCGGCCTCGGGTGAAAACGCCATCTCGGTATGGGGGATGGGCAATCCCGCCGCCTGGAGGGCGCTGCTGGTCCACATCTTGTCGCCGCAGGTGACGACGGTGCGGTGGGGACTGACCGCCGGGATTCCCACGCTTTCCAACCAATGGGTGAGATAGTGAGCGTGGGAATGGCTCAAGCAGCGGATGAGCACGGCATCGAATTCAGCCCAATCCCGCACGCCCGGCACAAGCCTGACCTCGCGGGGGTCGACCCGCTCGTGATCGACGCCCCGCTGGCGCATCGCTGCCAGGATGGCCTTTTCTTCCACACGCACCCGAGAACATGCCAGACCAATTCTCACCGGGCTATTCCCCCCAGTCTTCTTCAACTTCGGGGGCCGCTTCGATCTGGACCGGGTCGAGGCCGACGACTTCAAACTCGGCTCCACAATCGGCGCACACGACAATCTCCCCCATCTCCAAATCCGGGGCCAGATCCAATTCCGCTCCACATTCGATACATTCTGCCATGATTCGATTCTCCTATCTACAAGTTTTGGTGGTCGAGCAGGGCCTTGGCCCGCTCGATCTGTTGCCGCACCGCTTGGGGGGCGGTGCCACCCACCGAGTTGCGCGCCTTGACCGAACGATGAGCGTCAAAGACATCGCTTACGTCGTCGGCAAAAGCAGGATGAAGGGCCTGGTAATCGTTTAGCGCCAAATCCTTCAGCTCCACACCCCGGGCTTCGGCCAGCCGGACGGCGGCGCCCACCAGGCCGTGGCACTCGCGGAAAGGCACGCCCTTGTGCACGAGATAGTCGGCCAGGTCGGTCGCCAACAGCGCGCCGTCGAGGACGGCCGCCATCCGCGCCTCGTTCACCTGGAGCGTCTGAATAACGCCCGCGGCGATGGGCAACTCCATTGCCAGGGTGTCCACGACATCGAAAACCCCTTCCTTGTCCTCCTGCAGGTCCTTGTTGTAGGCGGAGGGCAGGCCCTTAAGCGTTGTCAGCAGGCCGGTCAGCCGCCCCACGACGCGCCCGCTCTTGCCGCGGATCAGTTCCAGCGAGTCGGGATTCCGCTTTTGAGGCATGATGCTCGAACCGGTCGAATATTCCTCCCCAATCTGGACGAACCCAAACTCGCGGCTGGCCCAGATGATCAGGTCTTCGGCCAGGTTGCTCAGGTGGACCTGCACCAGAGCGGCCCAGGCCAGAAACTCGACGGCAAAGTCCCGGTCGCCGACCCCATCGAGACTGTTCTCGGTCAACCCCGAAAAGCCCAACTGCTCTGCCATCGCTTCGCGGTTGATGCCAAAAGGATTTCCGGCGAGGGCCCCCGAGCCCAGAGGACACACTGCCGTGCGCCCCATCACGTCGACCAACCGCTCGCGATCCCGCTGAAACTTCCAGAAGAAGGAGAGCAGCCAGTGGCTAAAGAGGATGGGTTGGGCTTGCTGGAGGTGGGTGTAGCCGGGCATGAGGGCCCCCAGGTGACCCTCGGCCTTGTCGACGATGGCCCATTGAAGGCTTTCGAGGGCAGCGTGCAGATGCGCCATCTGCTCCAACAGGTACAGACGCAGGTCGGTGGCTACCTGATCGTTGCGCGAGCGCCCCGTGTGGAGCTTGCCGGCGACAGGTCCCACGATTTCGCCCAGCCGGCGCTCGACGGCAGTGTGGATGTCCTCGTCGCCCGGCTGGTAGGCAAAGCTCCCGGAATCCAGCTCCTGGCACACCGCTTCCAGTCCGCCGAGCAGGGTCTCGCCCTCGGCGGCATCGATCACCCCCGCGTCCACCAAAGCCCGGGCATAGGCCATGATG
The DNA here is from genome assembly GCA_964452125.1 of uncultured Anaerolineaceae bacterium. Classification (GTDB taxonomy): domain Bacteria; phylum Chloroflexota; class Anaerolineae; order JAAYZQ01; family JAAYZQ01; genus CAZNQW01. The sequence goes on from CAYVLO010000507.1 coordinate 2,600, forward strand.
CCCTGGATATCGGCGGCATACAACCGCCAGTCAAAACCGATGGAGGCGTTGAACTGCCACATGAGCTTGTCCGCTTTCTTCTCAAACCGGCCGCCCCACAGAGCCATCCCGTTCCCCCTCCTCGCT
>CAYVLO010000508.1:0-2723 GCA_964452125.1 uncultured Anaerolineaceae bacterium
ATGCATCGACATTCATTGGGAGCCCGTGTACAGCGCGTCCAAGCATGCGGTGCAGGCGCTGGTCCACACCTTGCGGCGGCAGGTAGCGCGTCATGGGATCCGTGTGGGCGCCATCGCGCCCGGGGCGGTAGCCAACGAGCTGTGGGGCATCAGCGACCCGGCCGATATCGAGCGGCTCTCGGTGGGTGAACACACCTACCTGCGTTCTGAGGACGTGGCACGGGCGGTGGTGTTCATGCTTTCGCAGCCGCCCCACGTGACGATCCGCGACCTAGTGATGCTGCCGCAGTCGCAGGACTTGTAGAGAGCCGGCGCCGTTTGACGCATGGGAGCGGTACCCCTAGAATGGGGTGCGATTGGTCGCCCTCAGGCGGCGATGCGCCCATAGCTCAATGGATAGAGTGCCGGACTTCGAATCCGTAGGTTGCAGGTTCGACCCCTGCTGGGCGCGCTAACAGCATTCTGTGATAAGAGACCCTAATCCAACCCAAAGGAAAGGGGTCTCTTTGCATGTCAGCCTCCGAAAACAACCAACGGATTCGCCTCGTTTTGCGATCGGACCTGCAGGTCGAAATACGCGACTTTCTCATCGACCGCCAGGCCCGTGGCCTCTCCCCCAAGACCGTGGCCTGGTACCGCCAGAAGCTGGAGGTCGTCCGCTATCAGCTTGAGAGCCTTGGCGTTGCTCAGGTGGTCGACATCCGCCCCACCACGGTCCGCGCCCTGCTCCTCGCGCTGGGCCAGACCCACAACCCTGGCGGTGTGCACGGCTTCTACCGCGCCTTGCGCGCCTTTCTGCGCTGGTGGGAGGTGGAGGTCGAGCCCGAGGGTTGGTCCAACCCCCTTGCCAAGGTCAGGCCGCCACGGGTGGACGAGCCTCCGCTGGAACCGGTGTCTATCGACGACTTGCAGGCCATGCTCGCCACCTGCCAGCGTCGCCGGTTCTACGGCGAGCGCGATCGAGCCCTGATGCTCTTCCTGCTCGATTCCGGGCTGCGCCGCGCCGAGTTCCAGGCCCTGAACGTGGGTCACGTCAACCTGGACAACGGCTCGGTCGTGGTCATCCGCGGCAAGGGCGGCAAGCCCCGCACCGCCTTCATCGGCGCCAAGACCCGCCGCGCGTTGGCCCGCTACCTGCGCTTCCGCCCCGATGCCACCGACGCGGACCCGCTATGGGTGACCCGCCAGGGCCGCCGCCTCAGCTACAACGGGCTGCGCGAGGTACTGCGCCGGCGAGCGCTTCGCGCCGGGGTGCCCGAGCCCAGCCTGCACGCCTTTCGCCGCGGCTTTGCCATCTCGGCCTTGCGCGCGGGCTGCGATCTGATCACGCTGCAACGCATGCTGGGGCATTCCAGCCTGGCCGTGGTCAGCCGCTACCTGAAGCAGGTGGAGAACGATCTGCGGGAGGCGCATCAACGGGTCGGGCCGGTGGACCATCTGCTGTGAGTCGACCCGCACCGGTGGCGGCGGGCGCGCCCCTCGCCTGGCAGCGGGTCCGCGGGAACGCCAAGGCGCCCCGAGCGAATTGACGGATAGAATCGCATCCGGACTGGGCAATCTCTGGGACCTATGCTTTCATTTAGGTATACCAACGTGAAAGCCGACATGAGGACGCCCATGATCAACGCTTCCGCTGATGCGAGGCCTACCACCACCGCCATTGCCACGCTGGCCCGGGAGATCGACGAGTTCCTGGTAGACCGGAGGGCCCGGCAGTTGAGCCCGCGCACCATCGCCTGGTATGACGAAAAGCTGCGCATCTTTGCCCGCTTTGCCGTCGATCAGGGCGTGGCCACCCTACAGGAGCTGACGCCGACGCTGGTCCGCCGCTACCTCTTGGATCTGGCCGATACGCACAACCCGGGCGGGGTCCACGGGATCTTCCGGGCCCTCCGCGCCCTGGTGAACTGGTACGGCGACGAGTTCGAGCCGGCCGGATGGCGCAACCCCCTGCGCAAGGTCCGCCCCCCCAAGGTGCGGGAACGGGTGCTGGAGCCGGTCGCGCTGCACGACCTGGAGGCGATCCTGGCGGCCTGCCCCAACCACACCGAGCTGGGCTGCCGCGACCGTGCCATCCTGTTGGGTCTGCTGGACACCGGCTGCCGCGCCAGCGAGTTCCTGGCGCTCTGCCTGGGAGACGTGGACTTTGCCAGCGGAGCCTGCCAGGTGTGCAGCGGCAAGGGCGGCAAGCCGCGGATCGTACGCCTGGGAGAGCAAGCCCGGGCAGCGCTGCGCGCCTACCTGGCCTACCGTACGGAGCTGGAGCCGTTGGCACCACTGTGGGCCACCCGCACGGGCAGCCGCCTGACCTACAGCGGCCTGCGTGAGATCGTGCGGCGCAAGGCCCGCCAGGCCGGGGTGGCGGCCCCGTCGCTGCACTCGTTTCGGCGCGGCTTTGCCCTGGGCTGCCTGCGCAGCGGCATGGACATCTTTGCCCTGCAACGGCTGATGGGCCATGCCGATCTCAGCATCCTGCGCCGCTACTTGGCCCAGACCCACGAGGATCTGTTGCGAGCCCACATGGAGCACAGCCCTGTGGACGGCCTGTTCGGCCAGGATACCGACGGGCCGCCGAACGGCGCCGCGGTGTGAGCCGCGCGCCCAGCCCGACCCTGGGCCCGGCCGACCGGCGCGATGCCAGGTGGCCCCCAAAAAAGGGGAGCGGCGGGGAGAGGGACACCTCCCTCCCCCCGCCGCCCTTCAGTCCTAGATGGCCCACCCCT
>CAYVLO010000509.1:0-2722 GCA_964452125.1 uncultured Anaerolineaceae bacterium
AAAGCGAACTTTGGAGTGCGTGCCTGTCTCGGCAGGACGCTTGCTGCCGCAAAAATCCGCGCAAGCAAGCGTCCTGGCGCTTCGCGCCAGGCGCGCAATCCAAAAGGCGACTTTCCAGTGCGAAATGATCGCCAGGCCCACCTGGTGAATCTCCGTTAGTCCAAATGCGGTCGCCCGATCGATCCAACCCCCTTGCATCCCCTGCTACCGTGTGATATAATTCCCTCGCCAACATCGCGAGAAGGAGCATCATTATGCCCGAGCCGGAGATCTTTGACATCACCATCATCGGCGGTGGTCCATCGGGCCTCTTTGCCGCCTTCTATGCCGGGCTCCGAGCCGCCAAAGCCAAGATCATCGACAGCCTGCCTCAACTGGGCGGCCAGCTTGCTGCCTTGTATCCCGACAAGTACATCTATGACATCCCCGGCTTTCCCAAGGTCCTCGCCCGCGAGCTGGTGGACCGGCAGGTGGAACAGGCTCTCCAGTTTTCGCCAGAGGTGTGCCTCAATGACAAAGTCACCCACCTGCGCCGCAAGGATGAGCATGCAATCGAACTCGAGACCGCAGCGGGCATCCGCCATCTTTCGCGAACGGTGATCATCGCCGCCGGAGTAGGCGCTTTTGTACCCCGCACTCTGGATCTGCCCGATCTGGAGCGAATGGCCGGCAAAGGCGTCACCTATTTCCTGCACGACCGCGAAGCGTTTCGGGACCGGCGCGTGCTGGTGGTGGGCGGCGGCGATACAGCCCTGGATTGGGCCCACAGCTTGCTGGGCGTGGCCAAAGAGGTAACCCTCATTCATCGCCGGGGCTCCTTTCGAGCCCACGAACAATCGGTCTCCCGGGTGCTGTCCTCTGAAAGTGAGGTGCTGACCCACCACGAACTACAAGCCCTTCACGGTCAGGATCGAGTCGAAGCCGCCACCATTATTGACAATCGCGATGGTCGCGAGCAGACCATCGCCGTCGACGCCGTGGTGCTCGGCCTGGGCTTTCTGGCCAACCTCGGTCCCATCCGAGAATGGGGCCTGGAGATCGTGGGCAACGCCATCCGGGTCGATTCCCATTTTCGCACCAACCTTCCGGGCGTCTATGCCGTCGGCGATATCGCCACCTACCCGGGCAAGCTCAAGCTGATTGCCGTCGCCACGGCCGAAGCCGCCACAGCCGTCAATTACGCCAAGGTTTATGTCGATCCCTCGGCCAAGGCGTCGCCGGGCCATAGCAGTGACCGGGATCTTTAGACGTGGCCACCCAGACCAGGCATCCCGCTTGGGATAGAAAGGACCGCCCATGACCGCAGAGCGCAACGAATTCCAATGGAGACGCCATCCCGATGCCGAAGCATGGGTTGCCGCCCGATTGGCTCAACTCGAGGCGCGATTGCCTTTGACGAGCACATGGGCCGCCGACCTCCAAAGGCGCACCAGTTCGCGGTTGGTGGACTGGATCGACCACATTGTGGTCGCCGCGGGTCCAAAGCCTCAGGCCGATCTGATCGAGTTGGGCTGGGAGCGGGAAAAAACGCCCACCGCGCCCAACCACACAGCCTATCACCATCCCGGCGCCCGATTGCCGCGCATCCTCCTCTACGATCAGGACGAATTGCCCCCCGGCGACACGGTGTCGGCGGCCATCCAGGTGGAGGAGGTGGAGCGATTTCTGGCCAAAAACCAACTTGCGGCGCCCGTAGAGGGTGATGCGAACGGCCCCTACCGCCGCGCCACGTTTGGGCGAGAAGGAGGTCGCCGGCTTCAGGTGGTGGAAAGGCGCGGCTACGCCGGCTTTGTGCCCGTCCAGACGGCGCCCGAATCGCTCGAGCGTGCACAACGCGCGTGGGAGCAGTGGACCACCCGCCCCCGCGTCTTTACCGACGAGCAGGCCGGTATGGAACAAACCCTGACCCTGGCCCGTCGTCTCGCCGACGACCTGGGGGTCGATACGGCTGCCTGGCTCGTGTTTGCTGCCGAGCGCGACTTTTGGGAGAGCCGCAATCGCGCCGGTCAGATCCAAAAAGCGCGGCAGGATGACATGGGGCTGGGTTGGGCCAACCACGACCATCACACCTTCCGCAGTTCGCGTGAATGCTTTTTCCTCCTCATCCAGATATTGGAGACGCTGGGATTTCGCTGCCGGGAGCGCTTTTACGCCGGCGCCGAAGCGGGATGGGGAGCCCAGGTGTTGGAGCAACCGGTCTGTCGCCTGACCGTCTTTGCCGACGTCGATCTGTCGCCCGAGGAAGTGGACGGGGATTTTGCCCATACCCACCTACCGCCCCGCACCGACCTGGGCACTGTGGGCTTGTGGTGCGCCATGCACGGCCAGTCCATGCTTTCGGCTGGCCTGCACCACCTGGCCTGCCTGCTCGACTTTGAGACGGCTACCGAGGACCTGGCCCAGCAGGATGTTGGGATGATGCGACCTTTTAGCGACTTTGCCTATCTGCGCCAGGCCTTTACCCAGGGCGAGCGCTGGACCATCGCACCCGAGCGGCTGGAACGCCTGACCGCATCGGGCTTGATCGATGTCGACAAGGCGGCCCTCTTTGCCGAAAAGGGAGCCATTGGCAGCCACCTGGAGAACATCCAGCGAGGCGAGGGCTTCAAGGGCTTTAATCAAACGACGATCAGCGACATCATCCGTCGCACCGATCCACGGCGAGAGTAAACGCGGACCCTTCCACCAATCGGCTCGCCTCACGGCTGTAGGTCCTGTGTCA
>CAYVLO010000510.1:0-2715 GCA_964452125.1 uncultured Anaerolineaceae bacterium
CGACCATGACCGGGTGGTGCCCACGGCCGAGAGCCTGCGCCTGGCCGAGGAGCTGACCAACGCCAGGCTGGCACTGATCGAGGCGGCGGGGCATGTGCCCCACGAGGAGCAGCCGGCGGCGTTTCTGGCGGCGGTGCGGGGGTTCTTGGCGGAGGGGTATGGCTGCCAAGCTGGGTGAGCCTGGACAGCGAGACGGACAGCATGGTAGACTTGGATCCGTCAGAGAGCATGCTAACCCGCTGTGACGAGGTAGGGAGGACGACGTTGGCCATCAGAGAGTTCTCGCGTAGCGAAAGGGCATCTGCCGTGAAGCCGGGCAACGTGATGCAGCCCAGCTTGGGCCAGAGCCTGGACATCACTATCGCCAGCGAGTTCGCGCCAGAGAACCGGGCCACGGTCTATGCAGGCGACTGCATGGACCTGTTGCGCAACATGCCCGACGCCTGCGTGCAGCTCGTCGTGACCTCGCCCCCGTACAACATCGGCAAAGAGTATGAAGACGTTCTCGATATCGATACCTACAAAGCCCAGCAGCGCGAGGTGATCCGCGAGTGCGTACGCGTGCTCAAGCCCGAGGGGAGCATCTGCTGGGAGGTCGGCAACTATGTGCGGGGCGGCGAGATTATCCCGCTGGATATCTTGCTCTACGATTGCTTCCGCGAGGAGGGGCTCAAGCTACGGAACCGGATCATCTGGCATTTTGGGCATGGCCTGCACTGCAAGAACCGCTTCTCCGGACGCTACGAATCGATCATCTGGTTTACCAAATCGGATGATTATGTGTTCAACCTCGACCCCATTCGGGTCCCCCAGAAATACCCGGGCAAGAAGCACTTCAAAGGGCCGAACAAGGGCGAGTATTCCGGCAACCCCAAGGGCAAGAACCCCTCGGACGTGTGGGAGATTCCCAACGTCAAGGCGAACCACGTGGAAAAGACCGACCATCCGTGCCAGTTTCCTGTAGCACTAATCCAGCGATTGGTGCTCTCGATGACCAACGAGGGCGATCTGGTGTTGGACCCGTTCCTGGGCGTCGGCACCACGGCGGTGGCAGCGGTCATGAACGGCCGACGAGCGGCGGGCGCCGAGCTTGTGGAGCGGTATTACGAGATCGCCGTGGATCGAATCCGCAAAGCATTGGCCGGGGAGCTCAAGGTCAGGGCGGACAAGCCGGTGTACCGGCCATCGTCTGGCCTGAGTCTGGCGACCAACCCTTGGGCCGATGCGCAGCAGCCGGGGTTGCGGCTGCGAGAAGACGAGGATTGATCGGATATGAGAATAGCCAAGACGCACTCTCACCTCAACGGCGAAGAATGGCTGCTGGTACACGAGAGGGAGGCCTACGACGAAATCCGCGCGGTGATCGAGGCGATTGATGGAGAGGGCTGTCGCACCAAATCCAGCCGAGAGGCGCGTATGGAGGGCAAGACGCTCTACAGCCCAATCGACCTGAACAAGGCGTTTGATCGCCGCCTGCGCGAGCTCGGGTGGCAACCGACCCGCTACAGCTACTATGTCGCGCACAACCACGAGCAGCTTGAGGCGATGGCGCAGCTACGCACCGATGAACAGAAACGATACCTGGAAGAGCGGGGCGTGGAGGCCATCTTTTCCTATAATCAGACCGACCACGTCAAGAACCGGATCGCCATCGAAGTGCAGTTTGGCAAGTACGCCTTTGTAGCGTACGACCTCTTTGTGAAGCACCTCGCGTTTTACGCAGGACGGATCATCAATGTGGGCGTCGAGATACTCCCGACCAAGGCCATGCAGAAGGAGATGTCCAGCGGGATCGCCTACTATGAGGGCGAGTTGCACAACATCCTACGGCATGGCCGGAGCAACCCGCCCGTTCCTCTGGTCATCATCGGCTTGGAGCCCTGATCCGCCTAGTTGCTCGGCCGGTTCACCCTATTCCCCGCCGCCGCACGATCTGGTACGAGAGCAGGGCCAGCTCGGCGGCCAGATCCTGGTTCTGGACATAGATGCCCGCATCCAGGCGCAGGGTGGTGGGCGCATAGTTCCAGATGACGCCGATGCCCGCCGCCACCATCGCCTCCGCCACCGACTGGGCGGCCTCGGCCGGCACGGTGATGATGCCCATATCCACCTGGTGCTCCTCAGCCACCCGAGCCAGGCTATCCACGGGCTGGACGACAAACCCCGCCACGCGCTTCCCCACGACGGCAGGATCCTTGTCGAATAGCGCCACGATGCGCAGGCCGCAGGGGCCAAAGCCCGGATAGGCAGCCAGGGCGCTGCCCAGATTGCCAGCGCCCACCAGCACGGCGCGCTTTTCCTCGCGCAGCCCCAGGGTGAGCTCGAGCTGGTCCGCCAGGGCCTGGGCCTGGTAGCCGCGCCCGGGGCGGCCCTCCTGATCCACCCAGGTCAGGTCTTTGCGGACCTGGGCCGCCGGCACGCCAGCGGCGGCGCCGAGCTGCCGCGACGAGACATAGGCGACGCCCTGCTCCACGGCGATATGAAGGCGCCGCAAGTAGCTGGGCAGCCGGCGCAGGCTGGGCACGGGAATGGACGTCGGGGGCATGCAACGCTCCTTACGGACGACGCGGTCGGGCTGGGGCCAGTATAGCGGCGAGGCGAGACCAAGGCAATTGAGGAGGGATGGACCGATCGGGTGGGCCCAAACGCACCAGCGCGGCCCCCCCGCCCCGTCGGCTGGTTCGCTCGGCTACCAGAGCCCAAGCTGATACGCGG
>CAYVLO010000511.1:0-2715 GCA_964452125.1 uncultured Anaerolineaceae bacterium
CCATGTACGCCAGAGCCGCCACCTACGCCCGCTATGGGGTGCCGGTTATCTATGCTGGCAATCAGGACGTCCACGGCGAGATCGAACGAATTTTCAAAGCGGAGGGAGTGGACATCCGCATCACCCCGAACGTGATGCCCGAGATCAATACCTTCCGCATCGAGGTAGTGAACGAAGCCATTCGCGATCTATTCCAGACGATCATCATCCGCGGCAAGGGGTTCGATGTGGTCGAAGAGTATATGAGCGCGCCCTTTATCCCCACCCCGCGCGCGGCCTTCCGCGGTATCAATCTGCTGGCCAAAGGGTACGGCGGCGAGCCGGGCTTGGGAAACATCATGGCCCTCGACATTGGCGGGGCAACGACTGACTTTTACTCCAACGTCAGCGACAACCCATTGTACGACTATGAAGGCGACGACCCCCGGCGCAAGGTCAAGCGCACCATCCTCAAAACGCCCAATACCCCTCTGGCCTATCGCCGCGTGGAGGGCAAGTACGGCCTGGCCTACGATGCGGAAAACATCAAAGAGCTGGAGCGCTTCCAAACGGGCGCCATGAAGGCCGATCTGGAAGCCTTCTTGTGGGCCGAGTATCCCGATTTCCGCCCCGGCGATGACGAGTTTGGCCACTTTGCCCGGAGGCTGGATGGCCGCATCGATCTGGATCTGGGTCGGTATCTCGATTGGATGTCGGCCCATCCCCACACCCTGCCAACCACCGACGAAGAGAATGCCGTCCGATCCTTCCTGGCCAAAGAGATCATGGCCGCGACGACGGCTCGCAATCTCGGCTACGTCAAAGAGACCGACACCTATTTCCTCCAATACGGCGTCAATTTCCTGAACCAGTCGTGCACCACCCTACTCATCGGCGGCACCATCTATCACAAGTGCAAAGAGGGTAACAATTATGGGCGCGACCTACAGCTCATCGCCGCAGGCACCCAGTACAACGAGGCCGAGAGCTGGATTCTGAGGCCCAGGGGATCTGTGCTGCTCGATGCGCGCTATATGGTATCCATCTTTGGAGGACTGTACGGCTACATTGACCCGGCGCGCGCGTTGCGCATACTCAAGCGCCACCTGGTACCCTTGGAAAACCTGACCTGACCTGCGGTATATCGAAACTCGAGGCCTCCGAGGTTCCAAAGCCTCGGAGGTCTTTTTTGTTGGCAAACAGCCAATTGTCTGATATAATTGCAACTGCAACTGGACGCAATCACCAGGAGGTGAATTCATGGCCTGCGAACAGGTTTTTCTTCAGCAACTACACGATCGCGGCTTCCGGCTGACCCCCCAGCGGGAGATGATTCTGTCGGTGCTCCACGATATCGACGGACTGGCTACGGCCGACGAGATCTATGGTCGCGTACAAAACATAAGCTCTTCAGTAGATATCTCGACGGTGTACCGCACCCTGGATCTCCTTCAGGAATTTGACCTGGTCTCGTGCGTGGACTCGGGCGATGAACAGCGCCGCTACGAGCTTCTTGGCATCCACGGCCCCCACCTGCATCTGGTCTGCCAGGCTTGCGGGCAGGTAATCGGCGCCGATCTCGCAGTGGCTGACGGGCTCGCAGAACGACTAAAGGCCGAGTATGGCTTTTATGCGGCTCTGGAACACCTGTCCGTTTCGGGGCTGTGTGCAGATTGCGCAGCCGCCAGCCCATAAACTCACCATCGTTATCCCCCTCAACCAAAAGGCCACTTGGCGCAAAAACGTCATTTCGGAACACTGGCCAGGGCGGGGCGCTCCGGGGCCGCCCTTCTGCGGGCGCTTGGGCCCCCACAAAGATTCCCACCGACTTGACACAACCGCGGCAGGCAGGGGTTGCGAGGGGCACGCGGTTGTGGTATACTGGCAGCGCAAGGCCCGGAGAAAAAGGAGACCCACGATGCCTGAAACCCGACAAGCGGACCTCGTAGAAAGGCAGGCACGATGGCACAAGCCGAACCAAGCACCAATGCAGTAGCCGCCGACAGTCTAGCCCAGACCATCCGGCAGGCTGCCGGGCACGCGCGACCTGAGGAGGACTTGCGCGTGGGTGTCGAGCGTGCTTTGGGGGCGACCTTACTGACCCTGGGACTTACCGCCACCCCGGAATATGAAAAGACCACTTTTAGCGGATCCGCGGATGCCGTGTATGGTCATGTGACCATCGAGTACAAGCGACCCGGCCGCCTAAAGGAAAAAGGGTTCCCCATCAAGCTTGCAAATCAGATTGCCAGGTACATGGCCGACCATGCCCGAAATGCCGGAGGCCAGGCCAAGCAAATCGAGGCCCTGGAAAAGATGATCGGTATCGGATTGGACGGGGAACAGATCCTATTCCTGCGGTATTCCGCTGTCGGACGCAAGCGCGAATCGCCTTTGCCCCCGCTGCCGGGCAGCCAACTGAGCTTCCTCGAGGTGGAGGAGCACACAGGCGGTTTTCAGATGGTGGGGCCGGTGCCGGTGAGCCGTGAAAGCATCGAGCTATTGTTGCTCTACCTGCGGTCGCTTTCTCGCAAGCCGCTGACAGCCGAGGCGCTGGCTGCGACATTTGGCCCGGCTGGGGAGATTGCCCCGCGCCTGGTGAACCTGTTTTACGGCACGTTGCTGAGCAATCGCAACCATCCCCGCGTGGCCACCTTTTTTGCAGAGTGGGATCGCATCTTTGGCATCGTCTACGGGACAGAACTGAACGACGCGCAAAAGGACGCACCAGAACTG
>CAYVLO010000512.1:0-2708 GCA_964452125.1 uncultured Anaerolineaceae bacterium
TAGTGGCCCATGAAGGCGATATCCAGGTTAAAGCGCCTGAGCACCGAGTATACGATGACCAGCAATCCCAACCAGACGGCCAGGCTAAAGATGCCAAAGCGCGTCTTGACTGTCTGCTGGCTGATGACCAGCTTTTCTGCCAGGGGGGCTTTTAGAGGCGACTCGTAAAAGTGAGCCACTCGCTCGTGCAGCAGGGCAGCCAGCACCACCACATACCAGGCCAGCAGTACCATCAGCGGCCAAGCGATCTGGAGCCGGTTGGCGACGGCGATGGGGTACGTGAGCGCTTCGAACAATGGCAGGCCCAAGATGACGATGGGACCCAACAGATAGAGGCCCACGCCGAACAGGTGACTCCAGATGCGCAGTTTGACCAGCCCCCACAGGCACAGCAAGCCCAATAGGCCGCTGATCAGCAGCCAGATGGCCAACGTTCGCCCCCACCCAGGCTGGAACCCATAGCGGGTCCATTCGATGTGAACGGCCTTTTGGTTGGCCGTCTCCCACACCCGCATCGTGCCGTCGGCGCTGGCCGTAAAGATCGTGTCGGTTTGGGGACCAAAGGCCACGCCATGAATGGTGTTGAGGTGGCCTTCGAAAATGGCCGTGCTTTTGCCTCCCGGAAGGCGCAGATTGCGGGTTTTGTTGTCTTTGCCGCCGGTCAGCAGGCTGCGGCCTTCTTCGTCAAAGACCATGACCGTCACGGTGGCCCAGTGGCCTTCCGAGTCGGCGGCCACATCGCCACTTTCCAAATCCCAGAAGACGATGGTGGTATCAGCGCTGCCCGACGCCAGGGTGGTGAGATCGGAGCTGATGGCCAAGGCGGTGACCTCTTTTTCGTGTCCCAGCCAGTTGCGGGGATCGTCGGGGTTTTCCCAACGACCCACGAGCTGATGTACGACCTCACCGCTATCGACCCGCCACACGTCAATGGTCGAGCCGTTGCCGGCTGCTACCAAGGCACCACCCGCGTCGAGGGCAACGGCCTGGCGAGGGCCCTCACCCGGTCCAAACTCGCGGAGCACCTGACCCGTCGCTAGATCCCATACGCGCACCGCGCCGTCCGATTCCAGGGTAGCCAGGACGGCGCCATCGGCCCCAAAGGCAGCGTCGATCAGCGGGGTGCTTTGCAGCGCCAGATCGGCGACCGCCTCACCTGGGTTGCGATCGCTCAGTGCACCTGCCACGTCCGAGCGGCGGATGGCGCCACTGGCGTCCACCGAGAGCAAGTTCGAGCCGCCGTCCACAAACTCGATCTCGATGACCGGCGCACGTTGGCCGCTCAGGCGGTGCCGAGTCCACAACGGCTCCTGGGCGATGTCAAAGTCGCGCGGAACGTTGGTTCGGATTTGGGCAGGTATCTCCCACAGGTAGATGTTTCCATCCTGGGCGCCAACTGCTGCCACGGTGCGGTCGGGGTTCAGCGCCAGATCGTGGATCTCGCTGACCACGGCCAGGCGGATTGGGCTGCCCAGGAAGAATTGGAGAGCATACAACAGGCTGAGTAGAGCGGTGATGCCCACCAGGATCCAAACCCGGCGCACGGCCTGGGGCAGAGACGGGGTTTGGGGTTCGACCGGCACTCTCTCTGTCATGGATTCCCCTCCTTCTCGTTTTTGGCTGCAGGCTCTGGCACAGAACCCGATTACATTTGAAGTTGCGGATCGAGGGCGTCGCGCAGACCGTCGCCCAGCAGGTTAAAGCCGAGGACGCTGAGCATGATGGCCACGCCGGGAAAGACGACGGCCCACCAGGCGCCCGAGGTCAGGAATTTGTAGCTCTCGCCCAGCATGGCGCCCCACTCGGCTTCGGGGGGAATAGCGCCCAGCCCCAGGAATCCCAGGGCGCCGGCCCACAGGATGGCGCTGGCCAAGCCCATGGTCGACTGGACGATGATGGGGGAGAGGGTGTTGGGTACGATATGTCGGAACAGGATGCGGCCCTGCCCGACGCCCACCGACAAACCGGCCGTGACATATTCCTTCTGGATCACCGACAGAACCGAAGCGCGAACCAGCCGGGCATAGACCGGGATTCCGACAAAGCCGATGGCGATCATGCCTTTGTCCAGGCCGGGACCCAGCATGGCCACAATGGCGATGGCCAGGAGAATACCGGGAAAGGCCAGGATGATGTCCATCACGCGCATGATAATGTTCGACACCAACGTACCGCTGAGGGACATGGAGAGGGTGAGACCGCCCACCAGGCCGACGAGGCCGCACACCAGGGCGCTCAAGGGGCCGGCGAACAAGCCCGGCAGGCCACCCAGGACCAAGCCGACCAGGCCAAAGGCCAGTCTGCGCTGCGGTTTGCCGCGCCACAGATTCTCCCAATAGAAGGCTATCCCGGCCAAAATCGGAAAGAGAAACAAGGGATAGGTCTGTCGTGATAACCAGGCGATCGCTGCGCCAAAGAGCAATCCCATGCCGCCATAAAGGATGAATTTAGCCACTGAACCTAGAGGCATGCTCTCGTAAAAGCCGGCCAATAGCCCCAGAAGGCCACCTATGATCAGCGAGATGCCCACGGCCACCAGGCCCACCCGCAGTGAGTTCCAGCCGCCGTGAACCACCCGGCGAAAGACGTCCCGTCCCAGTCTGTCGGTGCCAAAAGGGTGGATCGAGTCGATCTCTTCGGTTCTGGTCAGGTTGGGGGGTTTGAGCTTCAGGCTGTAATCCAGGTCCGTTTTTGGATTGTACTCCCAG
>CAYVLO010000513.1:0-2708 GCA_964452125.1 uncultured Anaerolineaceae bacterium
GCAAATCCCGCTTTCGGCGATGCCGTCGCCCCTACAGATCGTCGCCCTGCGGGTGGGACCCTATGCGGCAGCAAGCGTCCTGCCGAGGCAGGCGCGCACTCCAAAGGAATGGCTATCCCAGCCGCTTGACCCCCGGCCGCATTTGGAGTAGAATAGTCAAGACAGCCGGGTACACCGCTCTCGTACCCACATCACCTCATGTCCCACGACACATTCGGCCGCGGGCAGAGCGCGAGAGGAGCTTGCCAACCACTATGGTCCATTTGCTGATTGTGATTCTGGACGACCTGTCGACCATGCCCCGCATTTTTGCCGCCTGGCGCAAAATTGGCCTGCCGGGGGCCACCATCCTGCAGAGCGCCGGGGCCTATCGGGCCACCACCTGGCTCAGCCGGGTGGGTCTGGGCGCCCTGGACCGCCTTTTCGACTCGGAAGAAGTGCGCCGCCGTACACTGCTGATGGCCGTGGAGGACGACGAACTGCTCGAAAAAGCCATCGCCGAAGCCGAACAGGCCGTGGGCGGGTTCGACCGGCCCAACAGCGGCCTGCTGCTGGTGCTGCCTGTGGCCCAGGTCCGCGGCATCCACAAGGTCCAACCCAAGCCCCAGCCCGAAAAGCTACCCCTTGCCATCCGGTCCGAGTGGGCGCTCCATCGGGACATGTGCGTGGGCGACGTCATGCAGATTTTGAGGCTGGAAGCCGCCCTGGTACGCCAGGATGCCCCCCTCGACGAGGTGGCTCGCGTCATCCTCGCCCATCCCCGCGTCCCCGTCGTTGCCGTGGTCAACGAGGAAGGCCGGCTGATCGGGATCTTGAACGTGCACACCGTGGCCGATGGCCTCTTTTTCCATATCATGCCCGAAGAGTTCCTCAGCAAGGTCATCGACCTGGACGATGTGATGAAATTTGCCGCCCAAAGCGGCATGCGCAGCGCCGAAGATGCGATGCTGCCCCCCATCTCGGTCAAATCCACCGACAAGGTTCGAGATGCATTCAAGCGCATGCACGAACATGACCTGGTGGGACTGCCCGTCGTCGACGACCGCTACCACGTGATCGGCTACATCGACCTCCTGGAATTGATGGCCGCCTGCCTGGATTCCCAAGCCGATCAGGGGCAGGGGCCGAGCGCATGAGCCCCACCTGGATCGCTGGCATTGTCTTTTTCGTCACCTACACCCTGATCGTCACCGAACGGGTCCATCGCACGGTCGCCGCTCTATTGGGCGGGGTGGCCATGATCCTGCTGGGGATGATCTCTCAGGAGCAAGCCTTCGGGTCTGTGGACTGGAACGTCATCTTTTTGCTGATTGGCATGATGATCCTGGCCAATCTCCTCCGCGAGACCGGCCTCTTTCAGTGGATCGCCCTCCAGGCGGTGCGCATGGGGCGCGGCAATGCCTTTCGCATCTTGATCATTCTGGCTCTGGTGACGGCCATCTCCTCAGCCTTTCTGGATAATGTGACCATCGTCGTTCTGATCGCGCCGGTGACCCTGCTGGTGGCCGCCAGCCTGGAAATGAGCCCGGTGCCCTTTCTCATGGCCGAGATCCTGGCCTCCAATATTGGCGGCACGGCCACCCTCATCGGGGACCCACCCAACATCCTGATCGGCAGCGCCGCCGGCATCGACTTTGCCCGCTTTGCGGCCAACATGGCGCCCATCAGCCTGCTCATCCTGGTCGCCTTTATCGGGCTGTGCTGGTTGTTCTTTCGTCGCGAGATGCGGACCACACAGACGCGCGCCCTGGATGTCGACGCGTTGGAAACCGAGGGACTCATTACCGATCGGACCCTGTTGGCCAAGTCTCTGGTGATCATGGCCGGTGTGATCTTGGCCTTCCTGTTTAATGGGCCGCTGGGTCTCGAGCCAGGCACCATCGCCCTGGCTGGCGCCACCCTCCTCTTGCTCTGGACCGCCACCGATCCCCACGAGGTACTCCAAGAGATCGAGTGGACCACCCTGTTCTTCTTTGTGGGCCTGTTCATCACCGTGGAGGCCATCGTCGAGGTGGGCATCGTTGAAGCAGCCGCCAAAGCAGCGCTGGAGCTGACCCAGGGGGACGTGGCCCTGACTTCGACCCTCCTGCTGTGGCTTTCGGCGGCGGCGTCGGGTGTGGTGGACAACATTCCCTACACGGCGACCATGATCCCGGTTGTGGAAAGCCTGGGCCGGGTCATGCCCGTCGAGCCGCTGTGGTGGTCGCTGGCATTGGGCGCCTGCCTGGGCGGCAATGCCACCCTCATTGGCGCGTCGGCCAATGTGGTGGTGGCCACCCTGGCTGAGCGGAGCGGCCACCCCATCGGCTTTCGCCCCTTTCTTCGGTATGGGTTGATTACCATGGGGGTGTCGCTGGTTCTAGCCACGGGCTACGTCTGGCTGCGCTACCTGTAGGCAGGGCAACCCCTGCCCGGCCCTGCCCGGCCCTGCCCGGATTCGCGCATCCCCGCGCCGGTACCCCCTACCCCATTCGTCACCCCCGCGGAAGCGGGGGTCCATCGGTTTTGGCGCCTGACCCTGGGGACGGGGTCAGGGAGCGTCGGCCGTGCGGGCAGCCCGGGCTCGGTGTGCCCCCACAACACGCGCCCAGGGGCACCCACGCGGACGATTGGGCCGGCGCTACGGGGATCGACCGAGTTGGGTCTCCCCGCACGCAACCGGATTACGAAAGGGCAACGCCTCAAATGCGGGGGGCCGGGGGCCGCAG
>CAYVLO010000514.1:0-2704 GCA_964452125.1 uncultured Anaerolineaceae bacterium
ATTCGTGGCGAAAAGGATGTTTGCCCTGGCGCTCCCCCAAGGTGTACATGCGCCCGCCGCGGTAAATGGGGACGCGGGCCACAGGTAGCTCGCGCGGGATCGCGTGCAACCTTTGGTTGCCAACCGCGCCTGCCGGACAGAATGCTCAGCGTCCCCGTCTCGGGGACGCCATAGAACCGAACAGCACGGCGCCAAAATCCAGCCGAGGGTGCGGAATGTCGCAACAGATAAAGGGACCTCGCCTGAACATCCGCGGCAGCGACCTGATGAACTATGGCCTGTTCGTCATGACGCTGACCCACCTGCTGACCCACGTCTTTACCCGCGTCCACACCACCCTGTTTCCGGTGCTCCAGATCGAGTTCAACCTGACCCTGCAGCAGTTGGCTCTCATCGCCGCCATTCCGCCCCTGTGCCAGACGATCCCCGCCATCCCCATTGGCCTGCTGGCCGACAAGATCGGCTCCAAAAAGCTCCTGTTGGCCAGTCTGGTCATGTCGGTCGCTGGCGCAATTCTGGCCAGTCGGGCCTCGACGCCGCTGATGCTGATCATCGCCGTCAGTCTGGCGTATGTCAATACCACGGTGTACCACGCCCCGGCCTATAGCTTTGTCACCAAGCTGTTCAAACCCCGGGATCGGCCCCGGGCCCTGGGCCTCCACGGCGCCGGCGGCACCCTGGGCGTGGCCATCGGTCCCCTGTCCATCAGCCTGATCATGGGCGTGCTGGGCCTGGGCTGGCGGCAGGTCTATCTCTTTTGGCTCATTCCCTTCCTGCTGGGCCTGGCGGCCGTGCTGGCCATCCGTTCCGAACCGGTCGAAGATGCCCCCATGGACCAGGCCGAGCAAGCCGCCAGTCCGCCCGTCACCTCGTTGTTGTCCACCAGCCTGGTCATGTTCCTGGTCTTTCTCTCCATTCGGGTGGTCGCCAACACCATGACCGATTCGTTTCTGGCCCTGTACCTGGTCAACGACCGGGGCATGGCCCCATCGACAGCGAGCCTGGTCATCGGACTCAACATCGCCGTGGGGGTAATGGCCGCCCCCCTGGGCGGATTTTGGGCCGTGCGCTTTGGCGAGAAACGCTGGCTGATGACGGTCTATGCCCTGGCCTACGTGTGCTATGGTCTGGCCTTCCTGGCGCCGACTACGGGCATCTTGGTCACCCTGTACCTGGCTTATGGCGTATTGACCCTGTTGGGCATGGCGGCCAACTCGGCCATCATGGCCAAGCTATCGCCCGGCAACAAACGGGGCCTGGCCTACGCCCTCTTTTTCCTGCCCAGCAGTCTGATCGGCGCCCTGGCTCCCTTCCTGGCAGCCAGCATCGCCGAACACCTGGGAATGGCCAGCATCTTTGCCGCCTGCACGGCCATCTATGTCCTGAGCCTGATCACGCTCAAGTTCGGCGTCAAGGTGCGCCCCTAGCAGGTGGTGCATACAAATCGGGAATTTTCTACGCGTGATTACTTTGGTGTGGATCCCAACATTCTGCACGTGTGAGGCCGATCTAACCTTGTCATGCCCGCGAAAGCGGGCATCCATAATGTGGACCCCCGCTTTCGCGGGGGTGACTCTGCCATTCGTAGACCTACCCAGAATTCCCACCGAATAGGATATGCTACCCACACGAGAACTCGATACTATGACAAGGAGGAAAGCACAATGACGTTACGCGTAGGCATAATCGGCGCCGGTCAGGTGGGCGAGCGACACGCCATCGCCTTTTCCGCCGCCCAAGGGCCGCAGGTGGTCGGCATCGCCGATCTGATGGCGGAACGGGCCGAGGCCCTCACCCGGCGCTACGGAGGCCAGTCCTTTTCCGACTGGCGGCCGATGATGGACCTGGACCTGGACATCCTGGTGGTGGGCCTGCCCCACCATCTGCACGTGGAACCGACGGAAGCCGCTGCCCAGCGGGGCGTGCACGTGCTCATGGAAAAGCCCATCGCGACCACCCTCGCCGACGGACAGAAGATCGTCGAGTTGTGCGAACAAGCCGGCGTCAAGCTGACTGTCAGCTTTGTACATCGCTTCCGCGACGAGTGCCAGTTCGCCCGGCAGTGGCTGGACCAAGGGTGGATCGGCAGTCCCCAGGTGGTCCGTGGGGTGATGACCGCTCCCCGCAAACCCGATCTGCCCGCCTGGGTGACCCACAAGCAGAGCGCCGGCGGCGGCGTGATGATGTACAGCGCCATCCACGAGGTCGACCGCTTGCGCTGGCTGGTCGGCAGCGAGATCGCGGCCATCACCGCCCACACCCGGCGCTGGGATCCCGACTCGGAGGTGGAGGACGGCGCCGCGGCCCTGCTGACCTTTGCCAACGGCGCCGTCGCCACGCTGACGGCCCACGCGCCGGCCTACTGGGCCCAGCCCGCCCTCTGGGAGACCGAGCTTTTCGGTAGCGAGGGGTTGCTGCGCATCGGGCGCGAGGCGGTCGAGATCAGCAGCAATCGGCTCCAGGCCCGTCTGGAAACCCAGTCGTCGGCCAGCCGGCTTGGGCCCCACTATAACTTTATCCGCCAGGCCGAGGCCTTTGTGGCGGCCATCGTCCACGACACCGAGCCCGCGGTGACGGCCCACGACGGACTCCAGGCCCTGCGGACTGTGCTGGCCCTGTATCAATCGGCCGAAACGGGCCAGACCGTTTCCCTCTAGCAGCTTGTCGGAGAGAAAACCACCGAGGCAAAACGCCGTCTATTTTG
>CAYVLO010000515.1:0-2695 GCA_964452125.1 uncultured Anaerolineaceae bacterium
CCTGGGAGACCCGATCGATGCCGGCACCTTTCAGGCCGTTGTAAGCCCGCACCGAGAGATCGAGTACCTCGATGGGGTGGTCAAGCTGGGGACGTCCGTTGCTCGCGCCTTGCACGTTTTCCTCCCTTACATCAACCCACTCTGCCGCAACCAGCGGTCTGTTTCACGAATGACCATGTCGAGGTGTGGTAGCTCGCGCATCTGGCCACGCAGGCGCGGTTCCCACAGGCGGTCAAGGGTGCTTTTCTTGCGCGCCAGGACGTTGCCCAGTACTGCCGGGTCCAGGCCTTTATGAGCCATCTTTTCACCCAGACGAAACCAAACGGCGTCGTTGTCGGCCAGACCATGGCTGAGCATGTAGTGTATGTCGTAAAGGTCACGCGGCTCTGTGCGACCCAGCAGGGCACACAGCTTTTCCACCAAGATCTCTTCCGGCGAGTAGACGCCGATCGGTTCCCTTTGGCCCTGACAATCGCTGTACGGCGACTGGACCAAAGCCCTACCCAAAGGGAACAGAAGCAATTCACCACGGGTAAAGTCGATCTTTAAGAAGCGGCTACCCAGATCACCGCGCAGTGGGCCAACATAGTTGAGGTACAGGGTCGGGTTGCCCGTTTCGTGGATCTCTTTTCGGCGCACCCCCAGCACGATGTTGACTTGGCGATGCAGCCAGGGAAAGAGAGCCTCGACCGCTGCGGCCAAATCCTGGTTGGTTATGTCGTCGAGCAGCGTAAAGTCAAGATCTTCGGAAAAGCGATAGTCGGGCTCATAGATTTTCTTGATGGCCGTGCCCCCCTTGAACGCCAGCCGGTCGCGCAAGGGCGAGTGGGCGATGGCCAACAGGACCCAAGTCAATACATAGTCCTTTTCGATGGTCTTGTCGCTCAGGCCCAGCCGATGGGCCAGGCGGGCAATCTCGCCGGGTGAGATCATGATCAGGTCCTGACGATGCTCTGCAAAGTGTCCGCCTCCAGGTTGAGCCGGAGTCGCCAACGGGCCAGGTAGGGGCCATCGTCGGGCAGCAACGGGTCGAGCCGGGCATAGGCGCTGCCCACCAACCCCTGCAGCCGTTCGATGGACGCAGGCGCGCCCAGGCCGTACAGCTCTAGCAGATAGCCCAGGCGTTGAGCCACGGCCCGAGTCCCCAGCTTCAGGGCATAGTCGGCCAGCCTGCCCCAATCCAGGTCATCGTGGCGCATCCAAAGCCCGGTAGCCACCTGGCCGACGCCGGCACACAGGTCGGGGCGGGCCAGGCCATCCAGGATCGTCCGCTCCAGGTCGCTGACGGTGACCCGTTCGTAGGGCGTCACCCACACCGGCTCGGAGCCCCACAGGGCCCCAGAGGGTGCGTAGACAAAACGATAGGACACGCCCAGGATGTCGCGGCGGGCCAGCCGGCGAGGCGTGGTGACATAGACCGAGGTGACGGGGCGGGTGAGCATGTTGTGGATGTCCATGGCGCTGTCGTGGGAGATGTAGTAGGGGGTTTCGCCCAGCAGCTCGCGGGCGATGACATAGCGGTTGGCCTGCGGGGTGGGCACGTCACCCGAAGACAACGGCACAATGGCATAGCTGCCCGCGGCGAGCCGCACCAACCAGCCGGCCCGGGTGAGCCGGCGGAGGACCTTTTGGGCAGCGTCGTAGCTAGCCCCCAGGATCCGCTGCGCATCGGCCACGGAAAATATGGTTTGTTCCTCTTGGGAGAGGATAGACAGCAGGCGGGCGCCGGTGGCACCCAGAGTCTTGTTTGTCATGGTTAATTATCATGTTTCATGTATGAAAAGGGATGACTTTCGTCCTATTTTATACATAAAACATCATTTGTCAAATCCGGGCCATCCCCCCTCGACCCTACACCAACCGCCCCTGCACCGGCTCGGCTTCGGCCGCACCATCGGTGCGCCGCATCAGCGCGTTGTCATAGTACATCAGCAGCCCCGCGTCCTCCTGCAGCACCGATGGCGGCAGCCGGTCGGCCACCTTGACGATGAGGGCATAGTCTCGCTCGTGCCAGGCGTGCTTGAACCCGGCCCGCACCGCCTCGGTGCGAAAGACCTTCAGCCGCCCCCGGCCCTGGGCATACTCGCTGAACTCGCGCAGCAGCGACCGCTCGCGCAGCTTTTCCAGGTCGCCCTGGCGGCCCGGATCGGGCACGTACCAGCGCTCCCGCTCGTCCTTGAGAAAGTTCTGGGCCAGCATGTCGCTCAGCTCCGGCAGGTCCTCGTGGCGGGCCTGGTGCAGCTCACGCAGGAATTTGGGCTGCAGGTCCTGGTAGGTCTGCGGGCCAGTGCCGATATCGGGGTCCAGCTCGCGACGCAACCATTGGATGGCCGACTTTTCGTCGGTGACAAAGAGGGCAAGCTGCTCCACCTTGGTGGCTCGCATCCGCTCGCGGTCGTATTCTGCAGCCTGGTCGGGCAAGAAGTACATTTCGTCCCGCTCGGGGAAACGCTGCTTGAGGCCGGCATAGAATTCGGCGGCGCCCAGCGGCACGCTGAAGCCACGCTGGATGTGAAAGGCGACCATGCGGTCGTAGAGCAGGTACGATTGCCGCTCAGCAACAACCTCGAGTTGGCCTCCCTTTTTTGACAGCACGAGCACTCGTTCCAGATGCTGCCGGACGAATTCCCAAGCTGTATCTTCGCTTCCTGCTTTCTCAATGAAGCTGCGCTCGAAATCGGCGCTCGGCCTGTAG
>CAYVLO010000516.1:0-2680 GCA_964452125.1 uncultured Anaerolineaceae bacterium
CCCCATCCCCGCAGCTATGGCACCTTCCCCCGGGTGTTGGGCCGCTATGTGCGCAAGCAGGGCGTGCTCTCGCTGGAAGAGGCCGTGCGGAAAATGACCTCCCTCACCGCTCAACGCTTTGGATTGGTCGATCGCGGGGTGTTGCGTCCGGGCGCCTGGGCCGATCTGGCGCTATTCGATGCCGGGACAGTGTCCGACCGGGCCACCTTTACCGATCCGCACCAGTTCCCCGAGGGCATTCCCTATGTCATTGTCAACGGCACGGTCGTAATCGACCAGGGGGTCCACACCGGCGCCCTGCCCGGCGCGGTGCTGTAACTCTGTCTCCGGGTCGTCGTGCCGGTAGGGGCGCCCCTGGCGGGCGCCCGGATCCGGGAAAATCCCGTTGGATGGCCCCGTCCACAAGACCTCCGGGTTCTCCAAGAACCCGGAGGTCTACTTGCAGCACCCAGAGGCCCCCGCTTGCGCCGTGGCGGGCGAGGCATTCCCAGGAACCCGCAGGTGGAGCATCGTTTGCACGGGGGACGGTCCCTCCGTCAGGACACGATTCTTTCC
The DNA here is from genome assembly GCA_964452125.1 of uncultured Anaerolineaceae bacterium. Taxonomy (GTDB): domain Bacteria; phylum Chloroflexota; class Anaerolineae; order JAAYZQ01; family JAAYZQ01; genus CAZNQW01. The sequence continues at coordinate 556 of CAYVLO010000516.1, forward strand.
GGAATGCCTCTCCCCTACAATAACTAGTGCGTTTTTCGTGCAATTCGTGCAATTCGTGGCGAGGCCGTTATTGCCGCTTGCCCGGTTCAGAGCGCGGCGACGATCTTTCGGGCCCAATCGGCGGCGCGTTCCAGCTCTCCGTCCACGAGGGGGCCTTCAGTGTCGCCTACATAGAATCCCTCGGGTGGGGCGACCAACTCGCCCCCCTTTTTCGTCAGGCCGTCGGCGATCGGTTTGGCCGCATAGCCAAAGATCTTGACGAAAAAGGCCAGGATGCGGACCTCCTCCACCTTGCTCGTGGGGATGCGGGTATCAAAAGCCGCGACCTTGACGCCCTGGAGCGCGCCGTCGGGAAGCCCCTTCACGAAACTGGTGACGGGGGCCAGGGGGCGGAACTTGTGGGTGGGCGAACCGACGATCAACAGGGTCAACCCCCTGAGTTGTTCGGGCCGGACGTCAGCCGCCCGAACGACCGCCACCTCATCGGCAGAGCCCATCGCCTCACCCATGGCGCGGGCCACCTTTTCGGTGTTGCCATACGCCGAATCGTAGATTACCAGAGCGTTCATGGATCCCATCCTCTTCCTTTCTCTTCACTAGATGTCCCTATTTTATCACGCTGTCCAAGATTTGTCAAGGTATTGGCCAGCTTCTTGTGTTAAAAGCGCGTAAAAGATTTGATTCTTTTTCCAATCTGTGTTATCCTCTGCAAGATATCTTCAGAAAGGAGACTCTGTTATGAAGATCAGAGTTCTCGTCTTGGCCGTGGCCCTGGTGCTGCTGGTCGCTGCCTGCGGGGCCGTCGCGAGTACACCGACATCCGAACCGACCGAATCCCCCCCCAGCGCCGAGATCACGCCGACTCTGGCTGCCGAAGCCGAGTTCCCGACGCCCGAGCCGTCGATTACCGCGACCCTGCCCATCACCCCCGCCGGGGGGGTCAAAGTGGCGCTCGCCGCCATCGAACGCGTGGAGGGCCCCCTGGCGACCGTCAATGGCCAGGACATCACCTGGGCCGAGTACGAACCCGAGCTGATCCAATCGCTGTACAATGTGACGCTCCAATACGGCCTGGACTGGCATCAGGCCGAGAACCTTGATCTGCTGCTCACGTTCCAGGATCAGATCCTGGACACAGTGATCAGCCGCACCCTGTTGCGGCAGCAGTCGGCCGCCGAAGGGATCGAGGTCAGCGCCGACGAACTGGCCACTGCCGTCGAAGAACAAAAGCAAATGATCCTTGACAGCGGGATGTATGGCTCCTGGGAAGAGTTCCTGGAGATGTTTGGGTTGACCGAGGAGTATCTGTCCCGATTGATTCAGGACTCGGTCTTGATCGACAAGGTGAGCGAGGCCCACGCCCCAGAACGCCAGGCCGAGCAGGTCCACGCCCGGCACATCCTGGTGGACGACGCCGAGACCGGTCAGGAGGTTCTGGACCGGTTGGAGGCCGGCGACGATTGGGCGGCTCTGGCTGCCGAGTACTCGTTGGACGGCAGCAACGCCCAAAGCGAGGGCGACCTGGGTTGGTTTTCGCGGGGCATGATGGTCGGTCCCTTTGAGGAAGCGGCCTTTGCCCTGGAGCCGGGCGAGACCAGCGGTCTGGTCGAGACCGATTATGGCGTCCACATCCTCCAGGTGCTGGAAAAAGAGGTGCGCGACCTGGAAGAGGGCGCTTATAGCGCGTTGGCCAACCGGGCCTTTGAGACCTGGATGGACGACGTGCGGGCGTCGGCCGAGATTACCGACGTGGTGCAGTTTTCCACCGACACCTGGATCCCCGAGTAAACCCCGCAAGACCTGACAGGCCTTGAAGGCGTGTCAGGTCTCTGCTGACGTGCCCCTGGAAGGACCTGTAGGGGCAATGGCATCGCCTCGCCCACCACGGGCCCCATCACCTGCGAGCGGGCGAGGCATTCCCAGGCGCCCTTGGGTAAGACATCGTTTGCGCGTGGGGCGGCCCCTCCGTCGGGACCCACGCGTTTTCGGAATGCCGTCGCCCCTACAATGTGTCCATGGGACGGACCTGTAGGGGCAATGGCATCGCCTCGGCCACCACGGGTCCCATCGCCTGCGAGCGGGCGAGGCATTCCCAGGCGCCCTTGGGTAAGACATCGTTTGCGCG
>CAYVLO010000517.1:0-2679 GCA_964452125.1 uncultured Anaerolineaceae bacterium
GCGCCCGCACCTGATGCCCGGAAACGGGCGGTTGCACAATTTGGGGTTTTGGGTTATACTAGCGCCGCATTCCATGAGGGGGTGAGGCGAGAGTACAACGTGTCTGACACCAAACCGATTGCTTGGGCCAAAGAGTTTTACGGGGGGCTCGAGCTAGAGCTGATCACCCGCGCTTACGAGCAGGCGGTTGCTCTGCACGAGGGGCAGCGCCGCGTGTCGGGCGAGCCCTACGTACTGCACTGCGTCGAGGTGGCGCGTCTGCTGGCCGAACTCAATCAGGACTATTTGACCGTCGCCGCCGGGCTGCTGCACGATGTGGTGGAGGACACCGATTGGACGGTGCAGGATGTGCGCGACCGTTTTGGCGAAGAGGTGGCCCTACTGGTCGATGGCGTGACCAAGCTGGCCTACATCGACACCATCAGCAAGCGGGGCGAGCGCGACCTGGAAGAGCGCGAGGCTGAGAGCCTGCGCAAGATGTTCCTGGCGATGGTCGAGGACGTGCGGGTGGTGTTGATCAAGCTGGCCGACCGCCTGCACAACATGCGCACCCTGGGCTCCCTTTCCGACGAGCGGCGAAAACGGATCGCCCGCGAGACCCTCGAGATCTATGCCCCCCTGGCCAACCGCCTGGGCATCTGGCAGCTCAAATGGGAGCTGGAGGACCTGGGCCTGCGCCACTATGATACCGAAGCCTACCACCGCATCGCCCGCCTGATCGACGAGCGACGCGATCTGCGCGAGAGCTATATCCGCCACGTGGCCGCCGAACTGGAGGGGCACCTGCGGCTGGAGGGCCTGGCGGCCAAGGTGGAGGGACGGCCCAAGCACATCTATAGCATCTATCGCAAGATGAAGCGCAAGGAGGTCGAGTTCGACCAGATCTATGACGTGCGGGGCATCCGCGTCATGGTCGACTCGGTGCAAGAGTGCTACGCCGCCCTGGGCGTGGTCCACGCCCTGTGGACGCCCATCCCCGGCGAGTTCGACGACTTTATCGCCACCCCCAAAGACAACATGTATCAGAGCCTGCACACCGCGGTGGTGGGCCCCGAGGGCAAGACGCTGGAGGTGCAGATCCGCACCCAGGAGATGCACCGCCGCGCCGAGCTGGGCATTGCCGCCCATTGGCGCTACAAGGAAGGCGTCCGCCAGCGCGACGTTGCCATCGAGAACAAGGTGGCCTGGCTGCGCTCGTTGATGGACTGGCGGTCGGATGTCAGCGACGCACGCGAGTTTGTCGCCGCCCTCAAATCGGAGGTGCTGGAGGATCGGGTCTATGTCTTTACGCCCCAGGGCCAAATCCGAGACCTGCCCATAGGCTCGACGCCGGTCGACTTTGCCTACCAGATCCACACCGAGGTGGGCCATCGCTGCCGGGGGGCGCGGGTCAACGGTCGCATGGTGCCCCTCACCCACAAGCTGGAGAACGGCGACCAGGTGGAGATCATCACCGCCAAGCGGGGCGGCCCCAGCCGCGACTGGCTGCGCCCCGATCTGGGCTATACCAAGTCGGCCCGCAGCCGGGAAAAGATCCGCCGCTGGTTCCGCCAGCAAGACCGCGAGGAGAACATCGCCTTTGGCCGCGAGCAGCTCCGCCGCGAGCTAAAGCGCTTGAACCTGGTGGACAGCATCCGCCACCAGGACGTGGCGGTTCTCTTTAACTACGAGGACCTCGACGATTTCTACGCGGCCATCGGCTTTGGCGATCTGTCGACCCAGCGCATCGGCGCCCGCGTGTTGCAGGCCCTGCCCGAGGAGGAGGTGTTTGCCGCCGAGGAAGAGGCGCCCCTGGCAGTGACGCCCGAGGGCATCCGCGTCAAGGGCGTGGGCGACCTGCACACCCAACTGGCCCAGTGTTGCAAGCCCAGCCCCGACGACCCCTCGCCCATCGTCGGCTATGTCACCCGAGGCCGGGGGGTGACCATCCACAAATGGGACTGTCCCAATATCCTGGTGCGCACCAACAAGGGCGAGGTCGAGCGCCTCATCGAGGTCGATTGGGGCACCGTCCAGAACCGGGTCTATCCGGTGGTCATCAAGGTCCGCGCCTGGGACCGGGGCGGGCTTTTACGCGACATTGCCACGGTCATCTCTGAAGAGCGGGTCAACATGCGCGAGGTCAATTCGATCTCGGCGCAAAAGACCAATCTGAACACCCTGACGGCTACGCTGGAAATCACCACCATCAGCCAGCTCGTGCGCATCCTGGACAAAATCGAGCGGTTGCCCAACGTCATCGAAGTATCCCGCCACGCAAGTTGAGCCCCGGCCTGGACTGGCCTCTGAGCCATACACCGGCCGACGAGGTCGCCGTCCAAACGGCGATGGGGCTCCTCACCCAGATCATCACCTCTGGTCCTTATCGCCTGGTGATCCTGGATGGCATCCACGAGATGGTCTCTTGCCAACTGCTCGATCGCGCTGTGCTCGCGCGCTTGGCTGCCTGCTCCTCCGACGAAACCCGGGTGGCCATGACCTGATTCGGAAGCGGGGGCGGCGAGCCTTGGTGTACTTCCTGGCCAAGCCATCCTGCCTTTCGACAAAAACCACGAGCCCCTCCCTCTGAGGCGAATTTGCAAAAAACGGCCCCGTAAGGCAACGGGAGTATGGGGGCTCGGCCGCGCCCCCATAAAGACCCTGCGAGGGAAAAGGGAACGCCCCTCGGTGGCGTGGGCC
>CAYVLO010000518.1:0-2628 GCA_964452125.1 uncultured Anaerolineaceae bacterium
CCAGGCAGAACCCACAGGCCACACAGTACAGCACAAGAGCCTGGTCCTGAAGGGCGGCGATCAGAAGGTGGCCTCGCTGCGGCAATTGGTCAAGATGTCACGGAATTCGGATGTCTTGTACATCCCCTTCCTGCACTATATGAATTTCGTCAACCCATCCAAGGGAATCGTCACAGCCACCTCCCGTTTTGGCACCCTGTTGCTCAAAGCAGACGGCTCTGTGGCCATTCCTTTCAACGTGCGAGTGACACCGAGCCTGCTCGACCTTTTTGGTGACAGAGTCGACTGGCTCTCACAAAGCACTGTGGTGTATAATACCTCAGAGAGCTACAGTGCGCGCAATCCTACGGCCATCATCGTACCCAGATTCATCAAGACAAACGGTGTGGAAATCTCTCACTCCAATGCGGCGTTCTGACCCGCAATTGGCACATATCTGCGGAGGTTGAAGAATGATTGTAGCTGAAAAGAAACCCCTCGAAGAGATCCTGGCGCTCATTGGCAACGCCAACAAGATCCTCGTGCTCGGCTGTGGTACCTGTGTGACAGTGTGCTCTGCCGGCGGAGAGAAAGAAGTGGCCATCCTGGCCTCCCAGCTTCGCATGGCTACTCGCCTTCAAGGACAGGAAAAAGAGATCCGCGAGTTGACAGTCCAGCGCCAGTGCGAGTACGAATACAACGAACTGGCTACCGACTATGTCGCCGACGTGGACTTGGTACTTTCCCTGGCCTGCGGGATTGGCGTGCAGACTATGAACGAGCAATTCTCCGAAAAGCTAACGCTGCCAGGGCTCAACACCAGTGGGCTCAGCCAGCCCACTGAGCAGGGAGTGTGGGAAGAACGCTGTCAGGCATGCGGAGATTGTGTTCTGGGCCTTACCGGCGGCTTTTGCCCCATTGCCCGCTGTGCCAAGAGCCTCTTGAACGGGCCCTGCGGCGGCTCGCAAAATGGCATCTGCGAAGTCCACGCAGAGAAAGAGACCCCCTGTGTATGGGATCAGATCTACCATCGCCTCCAAGAACTGGGGCAACTGGACCGGCTGATGGACATCAACACCGCCAAAAACTGGGAGACCAGCCGCGATGGCGGCCAGCGCAAAATTGTTCGGGAGGATCTGCAACTATGAGCGACAACGGATACATTGTCGGCAGCAATTTGGAAAAAGCCCTCAAGGCAGGCTATTTTGTCGCCACCGGCGAATTGGGTCCGCCCCAGAGCGCCGACCGACGCGAGATCGAGCACAAGGCGCAATTCCTAAAGGGCATCGTCGAATCGGTCAACATCACCGACAACCAAACCGCTGTCGTTCGCATGTCCTCCATCTCGGTTGCCGTCATGCTCATGGAATTGGGCATCGAACCGAACATCCAGATGACGTGCCGCGACCGCAACCGGATCGCCATCCAAAGCGACCTGTTGGGCGCCTATGCCCTGGGCTGCCGCAACCTCCTCTGCTTGACCGGCGACCATCAGACCTTTGGCAATCACCCTCAATCCAAGAACGTGCACGACCTGGACTCTATCTCCCTGCTCCGCGTCTGTCATGACATGCGCGAACGCAAGATCTTTCAGTGCGGCGATCCGATCAAAGGCCAGGAACCCCGCTTTTTCCTGGGCGCCGCGGCCAACCCCTTTGCCGATCCCTTTGATTTTCGGCCCTACCGGCTGGCCAAAAAGGCCAACGCTGGCGCCGACTTTATCCAAACCCAGATCATCTTTAACGTGCCCAAATTCCGCGAGTACATGCGCCGCGTCGTCGATCTCGGCGCTCACGAAAAAACCTACATCCTGGCTGGCGTGGCCCCGATTCGAAGCCTGGGCGGCGCCCGCTACATGGCCACCAAAGTACCCGGCATGGAGGTCGACCCGGAATACATCCAGCGCATGCAAGACTGCACCAAGGGTCTCCCCTCCCTGGCCGAAATCAAAGCCATGGACAATCCAGACGAAGCCAAGAAAGCCCGGCAACTGCGCACCGAAGCGTCCGAAAACGAGGGCATCAAGATCTGCGTAGAAGTGATCAATGCCTGCAAAGAGATAGAGGGCGTGGCCGGCGTGCACATCATGGCCATTGAATGGGAGCAAGCCGTCGACGAGATCGTCAAACAGGCCCAAATTGGACCCAAATACGATCCAGCCCGACAATAGGCTGCCCGTGGCCAAGGGGGCCCGGTTCGGAACGGGGCGCCCCGCTCGAAAAAGAGATTAGCCAAGGAGTTGGCTCATGACTGTTACACTAACAACGGACCTTGCCCAGGAGATTAAAAATCGCTGTGGTGAGAACGTCTTCCTGTGCTACCAATGCAAGAAATGCACCGCTGGCTGTCCGGTGGCCGCCTACTTTGACCTGAAACCGCACCAGGTTTTGCGCGCCTGCCAGTTCGGGCAGACCGATCTCGTGCTGAATTCACGGACCATCTCCATTTGCGCGGCCTGCGAAACCTGCTCCACCCGCTGCCCGCAGGACATCGACATCGCCCGCATCATGGACGAGCTGGAGATCATGGCCCAGGAGCAGGGTATCAAAGCCAAGGCCCCCACCGTCCCCATGTTCTACCAATCGGCCAACCGCAGCATCGACTGGTTTGGCCGAATGTGGGAACTGGGACTGATGGCCGAGCTTTATG
>CAYVLO010000519.1:0-2617 GCA_964452125.1 uncultured Anaerolineaceae bacterium
AGTCTTCTCAACCAGGTATCATTATCCAACTGATGCGATAAATGCGTTTGCCCTGAGAATCGGTTCGGCAATCTCATTTGGATCAACGGAGATTCGCAAGATGGGCATGGCTGAGCATCTCGCCCCGAAAAGTCCTGTTCTCAATCAGGCATCATGGTCACATTGATACTTCCAATGCGATTGCCCTGACCGACAGGGAGACGCACTTACCGAAATCTGCCAGGTTGTGCTACAATGGTCGTACTGGAGCCGATAGCCCAGTCAGGACGTGCGGTCGTTCTTGGGTTTCGAGAAGGGACGATGACCCGCACGCCCTGATCAACCCATTCTATCCACGGAGGGGCACGATGCCTGCTCTCAAAAACCAGAGGCCCCCACTGAGGGACCTGTTCCTCTTGCGGCCCGACGCTGTCTTTTTGAATCATGGATCCTTCGGGGCCCGCCCCGGTCCGGTTTTTGACGCCTACCAGGCGTGGCAGCGGGAACTGGAACAGCAGCCGGTTGAGTTTCTGGGCCGCCGTTTTGCCGACCTCATGCAAGGTGCGCGCCAAGCGATAGGCGCCTACTTGAGTACCGGTCAAGACAACCTGGTTTTCGTTCCCAACGCCACCACCGGTCTGAACATCGTGGCCCGATCATTGCCCCTCAAAGCCGGAGACGAGGTGCTGTCCACCGACCACGAGTATGGGGCCCTCGATCGCACCTGGCGCTTTGTGTGCGCCAAGCGTGGCGCGCTGTACGTCAACCGGCCAGTCCCCCTGCCTGTAAAGTCACCTGAGCAGTTCGTGGAAACGATCTGGGCCGGCGTCACACCCCGCACCCGCGTGCTTTTTCTGAGTCACATCACCTCGCCCACAGCACTGATCTTTCCCCTCGCCGAGCTCGTGCGTCGGGCGCGCCAAGCCCACATACTGACCGTGATCGATGGGGCGCACGTCCCGGGCCAGATACCTCTGGACCTGGATCAAGTGGGCGCCGACTTTTACTCTGGAAACCTCCACAAGTGGCTCTGCGCCCCGCCTGGATCGGCGTTCCTGTACGCCCGGCCCGAGGTACAGCCCTTGTTGGAGCCGCTGGTGGTGAGCTGGGGATGGAATCGGCCTCAGACCTCCGAGGTCTCAGAGACCTCGGAGGTCTCGGGCGCTGCAGGCCCAGGAGGGCTCTTGGACCTTGGCGCCGAGAAAAACCGATTCGTGGAGGAGAACGAGTGGCAGGGGACGCGCGACCCCGCGGCGTACCTGAGTGTGCCGGCGGCGATCCAATTCCAGGCGGAGCACGATTGGTCGCGCGTGCGCCAAGAGTGCCACGAGTTGCTGCGCTACGCGCGCCAGGCGATTGGCGAGATGACGGGGCTGGAGCAGATCTGCCTCGATTCGCCGGAATGGTACGCCCAGATGGCGGCCTTTCCCCTGCCCGCCTGCAATGCCCCACTTTTGCAGCGCAGGCTATGGGAGGAATACCGCATCGAGGTGCCGGTTATCGAGTGGAACGGCCGGCAGCTCATACGGGTGTCGGTCCAAGGATACAACACGAGACAGGATGTAGAGGCGCTGGTCGCCGCCCTGGGCGCCCTCCTGCCCCAGGTTCTCGACGTAGCGGCCTGGTCCGCGGCACCGTGGGCGTAGCGCCCACGGATCGGCTGACGATCCGTTGCTGTTGCGTCAATCGGATGCTTTCCAAAAGACGCACCAAAAAGAGGGAGAGGCGCGTGCCTCTCCCTTCAAAAGCAAACTGCAGAATCAGCCGGGCGCCGAGCGCGCCTAGCAGCTTGTCGGAGAGAAAACCACCGAGGCAAAACGCCGTCTATTTTGTCATTCTGAGGCCCCGAAGGGGCCGAAGAATCTCGCTTTTCGGCTGTCAAATGGGATCTAATGGCGAGATTCTTCGTCGCTCCGGCGGCTTTGCCGCCTCCGTTCCTCAGAATGACAACCCTCTCCGACAGACTGCTAGCTCTTCAAGTACTCGTCGATGGCCTGCTTGCTGATGCGGTAACTGGTGCCGATCTTTTTGGCCTTGAGTTCACCCGCACTGATGATCGCCAGCACATCCTCTTCGCCCACCCGGATGTAGGCCGCAGCTTCCGACAGGGTCATGATATCGGGTGCGGCGGCGGCCGCCGCCGCGGCAGGGGCCGAAGCCGGTTGGTCGCTGGCCATGGCCTGGCTCATGATCTGGGCCATGGCTGAGCCCATACCCACCCCGGCGCCCAAGCCGACGCCAGCGCCGGTAATGCCGCCTTCGCCGCTCGACTGAGCCGCGTCGCGGATGCCCTTGGCCGTCTGATACTGCATGTAGGCCTTCATGTCGCCAATGGCGCCCATCGAAGCCCGCTCGTCGATGGCCTTGGCCGTCTCTTCGGTGGGGCTGATCGAATTGATATACACCGTCTTGAGCGCGACGCCGACATTGGCGAAATCATCCTTCACTTTGGCCCGGATGCCCGCCCCAATTTCGTCGTACAAAGCGGGCAGGTCAAACAGCCCCTTGCCCATCTCGCCCAGGAGATCGGTCAGTTTGGCCAGGATGATGCCCCGCAAAATGCGGGTGACTTGGGTTGTTTGTTTGATGACATGTGTGAAGTCGATTTTGGTGTAATAATGTGGTTTGTTGTTTAATT
>CAYVLO010000520.1:0-2614 GCA_964452125.1 uncultured Anaerolineaceae bacterium
ACACCCAATCCAGATCTGTGGTGGTTCATCGCATCTTCCTTTTTCGTTGTCTATCTTGGCAGCGGAAAGTGGAATTGCATCCACTGAGTGCAATGTCCGTAATCTTTGTAGATTATAAAGAGAATTGCCCGGCTTGTCAAACCCTGGTCGGGTGCTGTGTCGGGTGCGACAAAGCGAGTGTCAATGGGCCACCGCTCTGTTTGAATCCACAATCGCTGCCCATCGGTGACGAATTCGACGGTGCCATGGTGATCGGTGCGCAGTATTGTGAGGCTGTCCTGCTCGGTCAGGCGTTGGAGCAGCTCGGGGGCGGGATGGCCGTAGCGGTTGTCGGCGCCCACCGATAGCACGGCAAACTGGGGCTGCACCGCAGCCAGAAACGGGGCGCCGGTCGAGCCGTTGCTGCCGTGATGGGCTACCTTGAGCACGGTGGCGTCCAGTGGTTGGCCGGAAGCCAGGATGGCCTGTTCGCCGGTAGTGGCCACATCGCCGGTCAGAAGGAAGCTGGCCTGGTGCCAGGTGAGACGCAGGACGACCGAGTCGTCGTTGGCATCGGTGGCCCACACGTCGGCAGCAGGGTGGAGCACTTCCAGGCGGATGCCATCGCCCAGGTCAAAACGGTCGCCTGCGGTCAGGGCGACGGGCTGCAACTTTTGAGCGTCGAGGCGTGTCAAGCACTGCTCATACAGGCGATCGGAATCCGACCGGCCCGAATCGGCCCATGCGCCTACCTGGAATCGCTCCAGGACGGGGACCAGGCCGGTGATGTGATCGGCATCGGGGTGGGTCATCACCACCAGGTCCAGGGACCGATCCCAAAAGGGCATCTGGCTGCCCAGAGCTGCGGTGAGGGCCGAGGGACTGGGGCCGCCATCGACCAGCACTTGTTGGCCGCGCGGAGTGGTGATCAGGATGGCATCGCCCTGTCCCACGTCCAAAAAGGCCACGTGAAGCCGACCATCGGGCAGTTGGGTGGTTGCCAGCCCCAAGAGCACCAGCGTCAAAACCGAGCCGCCCATCAGCCACCGCGTGGCTGTCGGGGTTGTCGATCTCTGGACGGAGAGGGTGCCCGCGTCGGCTGAGGGGCGACGTAGCAACCAGGCCGCCGTGAGAGCCATCACATAATAGAGAGCCAGTCCGAGTGCGCTGCCATGGCCGATTTCCAGGGAGGCCTGGGACCAGCTTGCCAGCCAGCGCACCACAGCCGACGTATAGGTGAGAAACAACCAGGGCAGATAGAAAAGGATCTGGGCCAGCCCCTCCAATGCCGGTACAAGGCCCATGATGGCAGCCAATCCGCCGCCGATCATGATCGGCGCCTGGGCGGGGAGGATGAGCAGGTTGACCAGAAGCGACACCGTCGATAGCCGCCCAAAGTGGTACACGATCAGGGGCAGGGTCAGGATCTGGGCGGCCACGGTGACGACAAGGACCTGGCTGAGGAGGTGAACGCCGAGGCGCGCGTTTTCTGGCGAAACCCAGCGGCTCAGCCCCCGCTCCAGCAGGCGTTCCAAAGGTGCGACAAAGAGAATCAGGCTCAGGGTGGCGGCAAAACTGAGCTGAAACCCCACGTCCCATAACGACAGGGGCCAGATCAGGGTCAGCAGCCAGGCCGAGGCCAGAAGCGAGACGTAGGCCGTGGCGGTACGGCCCAGGTGCAGGGCCGTGACCCACAGGATGCCCATCAGGCCGGCCCGGACCACAGCGGCGTCGGCGCCCACCAGCAGCACGTACACGACAATGCCCGCCACGGTGAAAGAGTAGGCGCGCCGCTTGCCCAGGATGCGGCCAAAAACCTGGGAGAAAAGGGCGGCGACGATGGTGATGTTGGCGCCGCTAATGACCAGTACATGGCTGGCGCCGGTGGCGACAAAGTCGTCGTACAGGCCCTGAGGGATCCCGGCCCGGATGCCCAGCAGGATGCCCTGGAGGAGCGACGATGCCGGTTCGGGCATCAACCGGGCGATGGCGTCGCGGGCCCGATCCTTGAGGGTATAGAGGGCCTGCCACACCGGGCTGCCCTGGTCCGGCTCCAGCCGGACGATCTGGGGAAAGCGGATCTGCGCGTGGATGCCCTTGCGGGCCAGATAGGCGCGATAGTCCATGTCGTCGAGCAGGGGCGGCGTTTCGAGCTTGCCCGACACTTGCAGACGGTCGCCATAGTGGTTTTCGGGGTAGCGAGGGGCTTGCACTTGCACCAGTCCATGGACCTCATGGATCACCCCTTCGATCTCTAACGCTTCGGCTTCTACCCGCAAGAGAGTGTAGGTATCGCGTTCGTCGGGGTAGCCGCGGACCACGCCTGTGAGGCGGACCATGCCTTGGTCGTTGTAGTAGGCCACGTGGGCCGGATGGTCGAGCTGGGGCAGGGCGGCCTGGTAGCGCACAGCGCCCAGGAGCAGCACCAGGGCGCAGGCGCTGCCAAGCCGAACGCGAGCATCGTCGCGCCACAGGAAGCCGGTAGCTGCGGGCAGTAGACAGAGCAGGGCCAGCGAGGCCGGGGCAATGCCCAGGGGTGTCAGCCAGTGGTGGGCGGCCGCCAATCCCAACAGCCAGGCGACGGCGATGGGCAGGAGGGGCGGCATCGATCCAACTCCTAGCGGCGGCGCTGCCG
>CAYVLO010000521.1:0-2613 GCA_964452125.1 uncultured Anaerolineaceae bacterium
GGTCTTGAGACGTCAGCGCTCGCCCAGATAGGCCTTTCGCACCCGCTCGTCCTGCAACAACTCGCCCGCCGGCCCCGACAGGACCACCCGGCCCGTCTCCAGCACGTATGCCCGGTGGGCGATCTTGAGCGCCGCCCGGGCGTTCTGCTCCACCAGCAGCACGGTGACCCCGCGCTCGTTGATCTCGTGGATCGTATCAAAGATGGTCTTGACCAGAATCGGCGCCAGGCCCAGCGACGGCTCGTCGAGCATCAGCAGGCTGGGGCTGGCCATGAGCGCCCGGCCGATGGTCAACATCTGCTGTTCCCCGCCCGACAAGGTGCCCCCCAACTGGCTCCTGCGCTCTTGAAGGCGAGGAAAAAGGTCAAAGACGCGCTGCCGGTTCTCCTCAATGCGTTGCCGGTCCGAGCCCAGCACATAGGCGCCCATGTTCAGGTTCTCGTCGACCGTCAACGTCGCCAAAATCTGCCGGCCTTCGGGCGAATGGGAGATGCCAAGCTCGACAATGCGATGGGCCGGCACCGTGTGGATCGGCTCGCCCTTGAGGGTGATCCCCCCCAAGCGGGGACGCACCAACCCGGAGATGGTGCGGAGCGTCGTCGACTTTCCGGCGCCGTTGGCCCCAATGAGGCTGACGATCTGGCCCTCTTCGACCTCCAGATCGATGCCTTTCAGCGCGTGCACGTGGCCATAGTAGGTGTGCAGATTCTCAACCGTTAGTAGGGACACGCTCACTCCTCCTCTGCCTCGCCCAGATAGGCCTCGATGACGCGCGGGTCGTGCTGGATCTCGGCCGGCGAGCCTGCGGCGATCTTTTTCCCATAATCCAGCACCACGATCCGCTCGCAGATGCCCATGACCACCTTCATGTCGTGCTCGATCAACAGCACCGTGATGCCCGAGTTCCGGATCTCCTGGATCAGGCCCATCAGATCCAACGTCTCTTGCTCGTTCAGGCCAGCCGCCGGCTCGTCGAGCACCAGGAGCGCCGGAGAGGTCGCCAGGGCCCGCGCGATCTCCAGGCGGCGTTGCAGGCCATAAGGCAGGCTTTTGGCCAGCTCATCCCGCTGCGCTTCGAGCTGCATAAAGCTCAAGGTGCGTTCTGCCTCCGCGACGATATAGGCCTCTTCCTTCGTCTGCGAAGGCGGCTGAAAGATCGCCCCAGCTACACCCGCCCGGGTCCGGTGGTGCAGCCCCGACATGACGTTCTCCAGAGAGGTCAGGTTCGGGAACAACCGGATCGTCTGAAAGGTACGGGCGATGCCCCGCTGGGTGATCTCGTGGGGCCGCAGCGTGCGCAACTCGCCCCATTGCGCCTGGATGCGGGGTAGCGGCAGCCAGGCCAACCACCACGTCGGCGTCGCGAGGCGCTGCCGCCAGGTGAGGCTCGGGTGGCTGATCCGCTGGCCCCGGAAATACACCTCCCCGTCGGTCGGCGCATAGATACCGGTGATCATGTTAAAGATCGTCGTCTTGCCCGCGCCGTTGGGACCGATCAGCCCCAGGATGGCCCCCTCTTCCACCTGAAAATCCACCCGGTCGACAGCGGTCAGCCCGCCGAACTGCTTTGAAAGATTTCGGATGTCCAATAGTGCCATGGTGTCGCCTCGTCTCCTCAAGCAGCGGCCGCCTGCGGCGGCGCCGGTTCCTGTTCGTCCCCGCGGATCTCGGCCTGAACGCGGCGGCTGGGCCACAGACCTTCCGGCCGGGCGATCATCATGACCACCATCACCAGGCCGACCCAGGCATCGCGCCAGGCCTTCAGCGGGCGAGAGATCTCGGGCAGGGTCACCATGCCCAACGTACCGACGAAAATGCCCGGCGTCGAGCCCGCTCCGCCCAACACCACGATACAGAACATGATCACCGACTCGAGGAACTTGGACAGATCCGGCGAAATCACCGTGATCCGGCCGGCATACAGCCCGCCCACCAGCCCGGCCCACCCCGATCCCAGGACAAAGGCCAACATCTTGACCCGGATGGTATTGATGCCCATCGCCTCGGCCGCCACCTCATCCTCGCGCACGTACATCCAGGCGCGGCCCAGCCGCGAGTGCTCCAGCCGCTCCACCAGCACCACCGTGATCACGAGAAAGACCAGCATCAGGTAATAGTGATAGATCGGCGCTCGCAACTCCAGGCCCAAAAGCGAAGGCCGCTGGATACCACTCAGGCCGTTCGCCCCGCCCGTGATGCCAAAGAGGTTGTTCACCAGCACCAGCCGCACCACCTCGCCAAAGGCAATCGTCACGATACACAGATAATCGCCCCGCAGGTGCAAAATCGGCCGCGTGATCAAAAAGCCCAACAGGCCTGCCGCCGCCAGGCTCATGGGCAGCGTCAGCAAGATCGGCACCCCAAAATGGAGATTGAGCAGCGCGGTGGTGTAGGCGCCCACCGCATAAAAGGCCGCATGCCCCAACTGGAACATCCCGGCATAGCCGACGATGATATTGAGGCTCAGCCCCAGCATTACATACAGGCCGGTGCGCCACAGAACCGAACGGTAGTAGTCGCTCAGGGGCAGCGGCAAGAGCAGGGCCGCAAGCAACAAGCCGCCCTGCCACCAGATCGGCTTGATTGTTCGCAGGCGGGCAAGGATCGCATTCA
>CAYVLO010000522.1:0-2598 GCA_964452125.1 uncultured Anaerolineaceae bacterium
CTCGCGCCAACACGGGCACATTGCCGCCGTCGGCTTTGACCTCTACACCCGGCTGCTGGCCCAGGCGGTTCAGGAAGCCCGGCAGCACAGACGGCTGGCGCCCCAGGGAGAGAACAAGGCCGAGGAAGACGCCGAGAGCTGGGCCTATGTGCAGCCCTTGGAAAAGGCGGTGCAGATCAGCCTGCCCCTCGACGCCTACCTGCCCACAGCCTACATCCCCGACGACGACCTGCGCTTAAACCTCTATCGCCGGCTCGCGGGCGTGACCACCGAAGCCGACATCGACGACATGCGCACCGAACTCCAAGACCGATTCGGCGCCATACCCGAAGAGACGGAGCACCTGTTCTACATGCTGCAGGTCAAGCTGGCGGCCCAGGCCGCTGATGTCCGGGCCATCGCCATCGAAGAGGAGCAGGTGGTGGTGCGCGCCGATAGCCTGGAAGACCTGGACCGAAACCTGCTCCAGCGGCGGCTGGGCGATCGGGCCCGAGTGACGCGCCGCGCCGTCTGGCTGCCCCTCGACGAAGAGGAAAGATGGCGAGCCAACCTGCTCGCCGTGCTACAAGCCATGATCGAGGGGTTGCAGTAGCGGGGCATGGCTCAGGCGTGCTGCGATTTTCACCATGAACATTGCTGAATTTGACACTGTTTTGCCGCGTATGCTATACTGCGAATCGTGGTTCACCGCTGGCATCGAATGGTGCACATGGTGCTCCATGAAGCCTTGGAGGACGTATTGATCCCAAAGAGTGAGCTGCAACTGTTGCAGTCTTTTGATAACCGTGACAGCATAACACTGAGCGCCTTTTTGCCCATGGATACTCCCGAGCGCCGCGAACAGGCCCATGCCTATTTTCTGCAGCAGATCCAACTGCGACTGGAAGAACTTGGGCCCGATGCAGAGTACCGAGACGCGCTCAAAGACGATGTGGAAATTGTCGGGCTGTACCTGAGAACCAATGGCCATCGAAGGCATCAGGGGTTGGCCATCTTTTCGTGTGCAGCCGAACTGTTCTGGCGAGCCTATCCCTTACCCGTGCCTCCCCCCTTAGAGGTGACGGTCGGACCCAACTTTGACATCGAACCGCTCAAGAGGCTGTCCGAGTTCCACGCTCTGCCGCTGGAAAGCCCGGTAGAGGAAGAAATCGAGATCGAGATCGAGCCCGCGCGCGCCTGATGATTGTGGGGTCCGCTGAGCGACCCCATTCACAGGTTCCGCGAGCGGATCATCGACAGCAACAGCCAAGCCCCGGCGGCGATGGCCCCCAAAAAGGCGATTTGAGCCACAGGAATCCCCAGGCCCAGTAGAGGGAGTTCCCATCTCTCTTTTCCTCCATGCAGAATCAAAGCCGAGCCGACGATCAACGCCGCCACCACGATGCTGAAGGCAATCCGGTTAACCATGCTGTTCAGCTTGTGGATGCTCTCATCCAGGCGCTGCACGTCCACCCCAAACGTCAGATCCCCCTCTTCGAGTTGGTCCCACAGGTCATCGAGCCTCCGGGGAAAGGCCTGAACCAGATCGCCGGCCTGGCGTAGGTTGTTCAGCGCCCTGCGGCCGGCAATCATGGGCGAGAACCTCTCGCGGACCAGGCGGACGGCAAAAGGGCGGACGGCATCGACCAGGACAAAGCCTGGATCCAGCAAGCGGCCCGTCCCCTCCAGCGTGATGATCGTCCGCGCCAAAAGGGCGAGGTCGCCGGGCAGATACACCTTGTGCCGATGGGCCGTGGTGAACACTTCGGCCAACATTTCTCCCATGGGGATCTCTTCCAGGGCGATGCCCCAATAGCGCATCAGCAGCCGCTGGAGATCGCGCTCCATGGCCTCGACCGAGGGGCGTCCCTTGGTGGCCCCCATGCGGATGACGGTGCGGGCGATCCCGGCGGCGTCCTCGTCGAGAATCTGCAAAAAGACGTCGCCGAGCATCTCCTTTTGATGCGGGCTCAGGTAGCCGGTGTTGCCAAAATCCACAAACCCGATCTGGTCGCCCACCGCCAGGATATTGGCTGGATGGGGATCGGCGTGATAGTACCCATCGACAAAGATCTGCTTGAGGAACGCTTCGATCCCTACCCGGGCCAGCGCCGAGAGATCGTAGCCTGCCTCCCGCAGGCGATTGACTTCTCGAAAGGAAATTCCCTCCAGATACTCCAGGGTGATTACCCGCTGGCTGGTCAGGTTCCAATGAACCTGGGGAACCACGAACCGGGGATCGCTGCTCAGATTGTTCCGCAATCGTTCGGCATTGCGGCCTTCGGTGTGGTAATCCAGTTCGCCCCGGATGGACCGGGCCAGCTCCTGGGCGATGGCAGCCACGTTATAGTCGCGCATGGTTTCGGAGCGCTTTTCCAAAAAGCGGGCCTGGCGTAAAAGCAAGTCCAGGTCGGCTTCAACGGTCTCTTCGATGTTGGGGCGCTGCACCTTGACCACGACCTGCTGCCCGTCAAAGAGGGTGGCGCGGTGAACCTGTCCGATGGAAGCAGAGGCAATGGGCTGATCCTCGAATGTGGCAAACAGCCGTTCCACCGGCGCCCCCAGCTCCCGTTCGATCACGCCGCGGATCTGCTGGGCGGGCAAGGGTGGCGCGTCATC
>CAYVLO010000523.1:0-2590 GCA_964452125.1 uncultured Anaerolineaceae bacterium
GAGCAATTTTGACGAGGAACCCGAGAAGGGCGATTTCGAGCAAGACGCATGCGTCGCCCCTACCCGAACGCCGGGAGCAATGCCGAAACTGCGATCCGGGCCGAGCGCGCCATTTTGCGCCTGATAAAAGTAAATCTGCATAAAGGGGAATCTCTTTCGTATGTCCAACAAAATCAACGTACTCATCGCCGGCCCCCTGGGGCCGGAATTTGCCCAACAGATTCAGGGCGTCGACCCCCGCATCCATCTCCTCTACGCCCCCGACCTTTTGGGCGCGCCCCGCTACGCCACCGACCACAACCCGCCGGTGCAGCGCACGCCGGAGCAGGAAGCCCGCTGGCGGGACCTGTTGGCCCAGGCCGACGTGATGTTCGGCTTTGACTATACCCACCTGAACGACCTGCTCGACGTGGCGCCCCGCCTCAAGTGGGTCCAGGGCACCAGCACCGGCATTGGCCTCTCGGTGCAAAAATTCGGCTGGGACCAAAGCTCCATCGTCTTTACCACAGCGGGCGGGGTCCACTCCGGTCCCCTGGCCGAGTTCTGCCTGATGGCCATGCTCATGTTCGTCAAAGGCGCCTTTCACATGGCGGCCGAAAAGGAACGCAGGCACTGGGAGCGCTACGCCGGCGCCGAGCTGCGGGGCAAAACACTGGCCGTGATCGCCCTCGGCAGCGGAGGCCGCCAGGTGGCCCGGCTGGCCCGCTGCCTGGGTATGCGCGTCCTGGGGACCAAACGCTCCATCGAGGGCATCGAGCCGACCTCCCTTGGCGTCGAGCGCCTCTACCCCTGGACCGATCTCCACCCCATGCTGGCCCAGGCCGACTTTGTGGTCCTGTACCTGCCCCACACGCCGGAAACAGAGGGCCTCATCGGCGCCGCCGAGTTGGCCGCCATAAAGCCGGGCGGTGTGCTGATCAACGTCGCCCGCGGATCCATCTGGGACGAGCAGGCCGTCATCGCGGCGCTCCAATCGGGCCACCTGGGCGGAATGGCCGCCGATGTCTTCTCCGTGGAGCCCTTGCCGACCGACAGCCCGCTGTGGGACATGCCCAACGTGCTCATCAGCCCCCACTCGGCCAGCGCCGCCGACAGCGAAAACGCCAAGCTCACCGAGCTGTTCTGCAACAATCTGCGTCGCTACTTGGCTGGGGAGCCCTTGCGCAACGTGCTGGACACCCAGCGCCTGTACTGAACCAGCTCCCGGAACGGCCTTTTTTCGAGGAAGCGGGAACCCATGGCTCTCTGTCCGCAGGGGTGACCTTTCTGGAGTGCGTGCCTGCCTTGGCAGGACGCTTGCTGCCGTGGAATTTGCGCAAGCAGAGCTTGCGCACTCCATATGACTGCCCGTCATGCCCGCGCAAGTACCCTCGCGCACAAGCGGGCATCCATCCCAAGCGGATGCCAATATGCAATGAACCAAGGAGAGAACAGCTCGCCATGTCCGATCGCGTCGTCGTCCTGATCACCTTTGAACTGGCGCCCGAACTGGTCAACCAGATCTGGGCCGTGGACCCCCGCGTCGAGGTCCTTTACGAACCCGGTCTGGTGGGCAGGCCGCGATTTGCCTGCGACCACCTGGGGCCAATCCACCGCACGCCGGCGCAAGAGCGCCGCTGGCAGGAGCTGTTGGCCCAGGCCGAGATCCTCTTTGGCTTTGACCACAGCCACCCCGACGACCTGCTGCAAAAGGCGCCTGGCCTCAAGTGGGTTCAAAGCACCAGCGCCGGCGTGGGCGCCTGGGCCCAGCGGGCCGGGCTGGCCGAGGCGGGGGTGAAACTCACCACCGCCAGCGGCATCCATGCCACGGCGCTGGCCGAGTTCGCCCTCATGGCCATGCTCCTGTTTGCCAAGGACGGCCTCGGGCTGTTGCGAGAGCAAAAACACAAGCGGTGGGCACGTTTCACCGGCGGCGAGCTGGCGGGCAAGACGCTGGGCATCGTGGGGCTGGGTCGCATTGGCCGGGAGGTGGCTCGCCTGGGTCGCTGCCTGGGCATGCGCACCCTGGGCGCCAAGCGCACCACCGCCGGCCTCTCGGCTCAGAGCCTGGGGGTAGACGCTCTGGTGGACGGCGCCGGTTTGGCGCCCCTGCTGGCTCAATCCGACTATCTGGTGATCAGTTGCCCTCACACCCCCGAGACCACGGGCCTCATCGGCGCCGCCGAATTGGCCTTGATGAAACCCGAAGCGGTCCTCATCAACGTGGCTCGAGGGGCCATCGTCGACGAGCCAGCCCTCATCGACGCCTTGCGCTCGGATCGACTCAAGGGCGCTGCCCTCGACGTCACAGCCGTGGAGCCGCTGCCCGCCGCCAGTCCCCTGTGGGAGCTGGACAACATCCTGTTGAGCCCGCACTCGGGCAGCAACGTCGACAGCGAGAACCACGCCCTCACGGGGCTGTTCTGCGACAACCTCCAGCGCTACCTGGCTGGCGAGCCGCTGCGCAACCTGCTCGATCCGGCTCGGGGCTACTGATGTCGCCACAGGCCGTTCGGATCGCGCAGAATCGTCCGTTCATGTGCCTGAAAAATGGAGTCTGTACGAGCGACCCTTACATCGTATTTGCGGCATGCCGTGCTCGGTTGTCTGT
>CAYVLO010000524.1:0-2581 GCA_964452125.1 uncultured Anaerolineaceae bacterium
GGGCGTTGAGGATCTTTGATTCGTGTTATGTAATCCAGAAATCTGAAATACACCCCTTGTGTATCTGGGGCAGGGTTGCGCTCCCCGAGGGCGGTGCGCGGAGCAGGTCGGGTATGGGCAAGACCTCCGAGGTTTTGGAAACCTCGGAGGTCTTTTCGTCTGCTGGCGGCGCGTCTTGTGACGATTGCTTTCCCCCCAGTTCGCTGGTATAATTCCAGATCAGACAAGCGCGAACGTTGAGAGAGGAAAGCACGTGACCTACGATGTGATCGTGGTGGGGGCCGGGCACGCCGGCTGCGAAGCCGCCCTGGCGGCGGCCCGCATGGGCGCGCAGACGCTGCTGCTGACCATCAACCTGGATCTGGTGGCTCAGATGCCGTGCAACCCCAGCGTGGGCGGCCCCGGCAAGGCCCACCTGGTGCGCGAGATCGACGCCCTGGGTGGTCAGATGGGGCAGGCCATAGACCGCACCTTTATCCAGATTCGGCTGCTAAATCAGAGCCGGGGCCCGGCGGTCCAGGCGCTGCGCGCTCAGGCCGACAAGCGACGATACTCCCTCTATATGAAGCATGTGCTCGAGACCACACCCAACCTGCGCCTGAAGCAGGCGCGCGTCGAAGGGCTGTGGGTCGAGGGCGACCGGGTTCGCGGGGTGAGGACCGACGCCGGGCGCGAGTACGAAGGCCGCACGGTGATCCTCACCACCGGCACCTTTCTGGCAGGGCGGATGCTCTCTGGCGAAAGACGCTGGCCCGGCGGACGAGCTGGGGAGCCCCCGGCCGATGGGCTGTCGGCAAGCCTGCGCGAACTGGGCTTTCCCCTGGTGCGCCTCCAGACCAACACGCCGCCCCGTGTGGATGCGCGGACCATCGACCTGGCGCTGACCACCGTTCAACCCGGCAGCGATACCCCGCTATACTTTTCACCCTACCATGCCGACGAGGGGATTCCCCCCTTTCTGGAAACGGCCCCCAACCCGGCCTACCACCCGAGACCAGTGACGCAATGGCGGCCTCAGTTGCCGTGCTATTCGGTCTATACCACCGCAGAGACGTTGCAGATCGTGCGTCAGAACCTGCACCGCTCGCCCATTGCCCCCGGCATCCACGACGCGCCGGGTCCCCGCTACTGTCCTAGCTTTGAGGAAAAGGTGGTGCGCTTTCCCGAAAAGGAGCGGCACCAATTGTTCCTGGAGCCGGAAGGCTGGCATACGGGCGAAGTCTATGTCCAGGGCCTCTTTACCGGACTGCCCGAGGAGGTCCAGGGGGCCATGCTGCGCTCCATCCCGGCCCTCCACCGGGCAGAGATCATGCGGCCCGGCTATGCCATCGAATACGACAGCGTGCCCTGCCAGGAGGTGAGCGCGGGCCTGGAGACCAAGCGCATCGAAGGCCTCTTTCACGCCGGGCAGATCAACGGCACCAGCGGCTACGAAGAGGCGGCAGCGCAAGGGCTGGTGGCAGGCATCAATGCCGCGCGCAAGGTCCAGGGACGTCCCGCCGTCATTTTCCGGCGCGACCAGGCCTACATCGGCGTGTTGATCGATGACCTGGTGACCAAAACCATCGACGAGCCCTATCGCATGTTGACCAGCCGCGCCGAATACCGTTTGCTGCTGCGCCAAGACAACGCCGACCTGAGGCTGTCGCAGATCGGCTACGAGATCGGCCTGCTACCGCGGGAACGAGTTAAGGCCGTGGAGGACAAACGGCGAGAGGTAGAGGCAGAGATCGAGCGCCTGGGCGGCGCGTGGCTTCGCCCCGGCGACAATGGCCTGAACGATCGGCTGGCCCAAGAGGGATTGGCGCCGCTGGAGGATGGCGTGAACGCCTTGCAGTTTCTGCGCCGGCCCGAGGTGACCTACCGCATGGTGGCCCAGGTGGCTCCGCCGCCGGCAGCGCTATCGGACGAGGCCGCCGCCCAGGTGGAGGTCGAGGCCAAATACGCCGGCTACATCGAAAAGCAACGGTTGGAGGTCGAGCGCTTTCGCCGGTTGGAGGATCGGCGCATCCCGGCCGATCTGGACTATGCCGCGCTGGCGGGGCTGCGGAGCGAGGCCCAGGAGAAACTGGCCCGCACTCGCCCGGCGACGATCGGCCAGGCCAGCCGGTTGCCCGGCGTGAATCCGGCGGACATTTCGGTGCTGCTGGTGCACCTCAAGCGGTGGGACGCAGCGCCCAAAGAGGATGCAGAGGGGATGTGATGGTCGAGATCTGCCCCTATTTCGGCGCAGATGATGAGCAGCTCCAGGGCGCCCTGGAACCACACCCTGGGCATCGCTGTACGGTGCGGCAGCCGCCCCAAAGCATCCCCCTGACCCACCAGGCTCAAAGGTGTCTGACGCCCACCTATCATCGCTGCTCCCGGCTCACCCTTTTTGTCCCACCGCCGAGTGGGGATCCACCTGCTCCTGCAGGCCGAACCGGGGTGCAGGCCCCCGACTTGCAGCCGCTCCGCCGCAGCCCGCGCCCGAACCGTCCCCAAGCGACGCCTGCCCGCCGTTCCCCCACCCTGACTGAGCTGATCGTGTTGGGGCTGGGCGGCGCTATTCTGCTGGCGCTGTTGTTCAGCGGATATGCCA
>CAYVLO010000525.1:0-2573 GCA_964452125.1 uncultured Anaerolineaceae bacterium
ATGATCCGTCTGCTGAGCGGTCGGCATACAATGGAGGGCGTGAGCAGTCGGCTGACCGTTTCGATCAATCCACGGGTAGCCAAGGTAATCACATCCTTTACATCTGTTGTCTACATGCCAGGGATGTTGCTGCCAGGGACATGCGAAAGCCCGGGGAAGATCGGCCATGAAGAAGTGCTTGACCCTGCCGACGAACACCTCGAAGGGTACTGCCTCGAGGTCTTCCTGCATCGCATCCCACATCTGCACGTATGTGGGAGTGCCTCCTTGATCCTCGATCTCCCGGCAGGTCCGCACCAGGCATGAGGCGTCGTGCGAACCAGGCCAGATTGCGGCATCCGGAACGACCACGTAACGGTTGTCTAAACCCTGATCAGCGAGCCATCCGGCCAAGGCCATGGAGTAATAAGTGACTTCCGCGAAATATGAAGGAGATGGCTCAGCCGTGAGTTTGATGTCGATGACCCGGAGTTTGATTCGATGGTCATCGACAGCCAGCCACAGTACCGCGCCGGCTGGTGTGACATACCGGTCGATGTTCGAAGTGTGAGGTAGCACTTCGATGAGATCGGGCCGCAATCGGGAGTAATTCAGTCCATAGGCCTGCCTATAACCCGCGATCCCCAGTGCGCCCTCAAAAGTAGGCCCCACGTCAAACTGCGATTCAACAAGGAAGGAGCCCTGCGGAGCAGTAGTCAGGTGATTGACAAGTTCGATCTCCCGAAATCGTTCCTGGCCCGCCTGATTCGTGTAGCGGTCGCCGATGACAACGGCGGTGCCGAAGGTATCCGAGAGGTCCGCGATCTTCTCCGCCTGCCATTCCTCACCGGCTTGGGCCAGGTACTCAAGGCCAGGACGGGGGGGCTGTACGGGTGGCATGCCAGCGGCCGTTCTTTCCTGCTGGAAAGCCTGGGCATCAGGACTCAGGTTCAGCCTTAGCAGACGAAGGCATTCGGTTCTGATGAATTGCGATAGGGCCTCTTTTCCAACCTGTGGCATGTGTCACCGTCCTCCAGTAGAGCTCGTTTTCAAGGCGTCCGAGAGTGGCATAAAATCGGGATTGGTTGGAGCGATGACAGCCGATGCCACGATCATGGCGCGTTCAAGGTTCAGACGATCCGGGTCGCGGAAACCGATCTGTGTGGTCTTCGCCAGATCTTCTGCGTATGCGGATGCCTGCTGTTTGGCCTGTTTGATTGAGGTACGCGGAACCGCCGCATTGTCCGAACTCGCCGACGGCTCCTGATTGCCCTTACGACAGACGAACACGGCATCCCATTTGATGGTGCCGTCATAAGAATGAAGCCCACCCTGACCTTCACCCCGCAGGGGCAAAACGGTCGCGCACTTCAACCCGGAACGAACAAGCGCGTCCCCGAGAGCGGCCCATGCCACGGGCGACTTGTGGTGATAGGTGAAGACCATAATGCCGTTCATTTTGAGCACGCGGTGGCACTCACAGAAAATGCGGTGCAAGCTGTTCCGGTAGACTTCGATAGACTGGTCGCCGCGATCCGTCAGAGCGAGGTTTTCCTTAATCGGCGCTGCAAGAACCGGATTGTCGTAAGGAGGTTCGGCCACGCCGAGGGACTGATGCCAGGCAAGGTAGAAGTCGGAAAGTTCTGAGTAGCTCAGATTGTCGAAATACGGCGGATCTGTGAGGATGAGGTCGATACTGCCATCCGGAATCCCTTCGAGGCTTTCCGACGTCTTGGTGGAGATCGAAGCCCGGGATGATCCTCCCAGTACTCTCCATGGGTGCGTTGAGACTTCTTTCGCGGCGGTTTGGCGATAGATCATCGCTGGTTTTCGCCCACCCTTTGGGTCCAGATTGGTGGGCGCTGCCGCGAACGCCACTGCCTTGGCAATCTTGCCGAGGACATTTGGGAAAGTGCCGCGTCCGATGCCGTCGAGCCATGGGTTGATTTCGACCGGCCTGGTGATGTGCCGGTACCCGTGGATTGAAAACATTGGGCTGATGCGCCGATACCCGAACGCATAGGCCGTATACATGCAGTTCGTTGTAAGGTGTTCGCTGAAGGCAATGGCCAGAAGCCTGCGCGACCTCGGGTCCTCGACTCCGGTGATGGCTTGGCCCAACAATGACAGGTGGAGCAGTTGACGGTCGTTGAAGAGATCGCGGTATCGGGTGAAGCCGTGGATCAGTGGCCGCGCGTCGGACCGACCGTCTGTCGGAATGGCGCGGCTGGGTGCGAAGCCACCGTCGGCCCTTTCAACATCCTCCAGAAGACTGCGCGCCCGACCGTAGCGAATACGGTCGCCTTTGCTCGCCGTTTTGAAGTGGCGAGTGACACCGGTCCGTGTCTCTTCAAGATACTCCTGCGCAAAGAGCCGCCATTCAGGCCGCATTGGCGCATCCCCACGCTCGCCGAGTCCCGACACGTCACCGCACCCTGGGCATCTGACCTTTCCCTGGTCAAGGGTTCCTTGCGCGATCCTGGTACGCGTCCCGCATCCGCATCGGATTTCCTTGCGGGCAATTGGAATCTCCGAGACCTCATGGCAGCTTTTACAGAATACCCATTGAAGACCTTTTTCCTTGCTGTATGCCA
>CAYVLO010000526.1:0-2573 GCA_964452125.1 uncultured Anaerolineaceae bacterium
GCCCAGGCCATCCTGGGCCAATAGTTCGGTGGTGATGCCCTGGCGGATCTTGGCCTGGGGTGGTTCGTCGCCAAAGAATTGGAGATCGGTGTGGCTGTGCATGTCGATAAAGCCGGGCGCAGCCACCAGGCCGGCGGCGTCGAGGATGCGCCGGGCCTCGTCGCCCAGGGAACCCAGGGCCACCAGACGCCCGTCGTGGATGCCCAGGTCGCCGGGAAAAGCCGGCGCCCCGGTGCCATCGAGGATCTGCGCGTTCTTGATCAGGCAGTCGTACATATCCGGTCCGCCTACGAGTCCTCGACGACGGCAAAGACCTCGATCTCCAGGCGGATGCCGCGCTCGACCCAAGAGGTGCTGTCGACCTTGGAGCCGGTGTGGGGCGGGTAGTGATCGCCCATGAACCGCTGCCGTACCTCGTGGATGACGGGCATGTCCTCATCGCGCAAAAAGTAGGTGTGGACATAGACCACGTCCTGGAAGGTGGCGCCCCCCTCTTGCAGGATGAGGCCCAGGGCTTCCATGATGTTCTCGGTTTGGGCGCGGGCGTCGTTGGGGGCGTAGACGTGACCGTCGGCGTCCAGGGGCACGCGCCCGGCGGTAAAGATCATGTTGGCGGCGCGCACGCCGGGGTAGTAACGGGGCGAGCAAAAGATGCCTTCCGGTTTGAGAATTTTCATCGGTTCTCCTCTCTCTGTGATCAACATCCCCTTCCGGTGTCAGGCCAGGGGATTGGGCCGGCCCTCCACCGGCTGCATGAACTCGATGGGGATGCGCGCATCCTCCGGCTGGATGAAATTGCACACGCCCTCCAGCGCGTCGCGGGGCTCGGCGAATTTGGCCCGCATCCCGGCCGCCTGGGCCTTGGCCATGTGGTATTCCAGATCGTCGGTTTCGAAGGCGATGTGGGAAATGCCTTCGCCGTGGACGTTGACGATCTGGTGCCCGGAGAAGGAAACGGGCAGTTCGAGGCCCTGGGCCGCCTGGGCCTTGCGGTCGGGATCGGTGTACTCGTTCAGGAAAAAGGTCACACCGGCCACCTCGACGATGCCGATCTTTATCCGGTTTTCGGGGATGTCGACGACCTTGCCCGGAAAGCCAAAGGCTTCGGCCCATTGGTCGACGGCCTTTTGGGCGTCGGTTACGGTGACGCCGATGTGGTGGACGCGGGTGACGCGATGGGTTGCTTGGTTTTCCATGGGTTCACTCTCCTACTTTTGTCCGGCCTATACCAGGCGGCTGCCTGCTCTAAACGTCATCTGCACGCGGGCCAGGGCTTCCAGGTCGTCCAAGGGGTTGCCTGCGACGACGATCAGGTCGGCGAGCTTGCCCGCCTGCAGGGTGCCCAGTTGGCCGTCGAGGCGGTTGAGGCGGGCCGCGGCGTCGGTGGCGCTGTGGATGGCGCCATAGTTGCCCGCCACCAGCCCCAGTTTGACCATGAACTCGAGTTCGGGGACGACCACGTGGTGGCCCACGGCCGGGCTGCCGGCGTCGGTGCCAAAGACCATGGGCGCGCCGGCCTGAGCGGCCTTGACCAAACTCTCGTAGCGGCTGGGGTCAGCCACGGCGCGCTGCCGCTCGGCGATCTTCCACTCGGGGATGTTGAACTGGCGGGCCACCTCAGGTTGCGATTGCATGACCACCGGGGCCAGGGTGGGAATGATCGGGACGCCGCGGGCGACGAGCAGGTCGATGGTCTCGTCACTCATCTTGCCGCCATGCTCCAACACGTCGACGCCGAAACGCACCACCCGAGTGATGCAGGCGTCAAAGGTGGCGTGGGCGGTGATCGGCAGGCCGTTGCGGTGGGCCTCGTCGACGACGGCCTCCAGTTCGGCGTCGGTGAATTCGAGCCGGTCGTGGCAGGCCATGATCTTGATCAGGTCGGCGCCGGCCTTGACCTGGTCGCGTACGGCCCGTCGCATCTCGTCGGCGCCGCTGGCCTCGCGACAGCACCAGTAGGTGTGGCCGCCGGTCTGGACAATCGACTCACCGGTGATGAGCAGGCGCGGCCCGGGAAACAGGCCCTGCTCGACGGCCTGCTTGGCGACCACGTTGGTGGCGTTCACGCCCAGGTCGCGCACGGTGGTGATGCCGGCTCGCAGGGCGATGAGCATGTTGCCGCAGGTTTTGTAGGCGCTGATCTCGGGCGGATCGTTCAAGGATTGCTGCGCCAGGTCGTGGATGCCGTCCCAGGCCAGGTGGGCGTGGCTGTTGGTCAGGCCAGGCAGAATGGTGCCGCCGGTTTCGATCAGGGCTTCGGGATCGGCGACGGCGCCCAGCTCGGAGGCGGGGCCGACGGCCTTGATGGTGCGGCCCTCGATCTCGACAAATCCGTCCTCGATCACCTCATCGCCGGAGCAGGTGAGGACGCGGCCCTTGAGGATGAGGTGCCCTGTCGGCGGGTCAAAAAGGGGCTTGATCAGCTTTTGGAATCGCCAGGCCGGTTGCTCAGGCATGGGTTTCCCCTCCGATGGCCTGTTCGGCTTTGGCAAAGAGGGCGTCGGGATCGATGGGCCGGGCAATCAGGCCCTGGGCGAGTTCCTCGTCGCAGAAGGTCTGGATCATGCTCCGGT
>CAYVLO010000527.1:0-2571 GCA_964452125.1 uncultured Anaerolineaceae bacterium
GGCCGTCACCGTTGCCAGGCGGGACGGCACAGCCGTGCGTGTGGCCCTGCGAGCCGACTATGCCAACAGCTTTGACGAACGCTACCCCGAGGCAGCCGCCCTCTTTCGCAAGATCGTCCGCGATCGGCAGGAACCGACGCCCGAAGAACAGGCGCAGTTGACCCGGCTGTGGGCCGAGACCTCACTGCGGCAGTTGGACGTACCAACCGACGAGCTGTTCACCGTGCAGCACCTGAACATCGAAATGCCCGCTTACGCTCCCATCCTGGCTTCGGCGCGCTGCTCCCGGTGCGGTGAGAACATCATGGAGAGCCGGGCTCGGTTACAGAACGGCCAACCGATCTGTATCGCCTGCGCCAAGGCGCCCTATCACCAACTCGATGGAGCGGGCATCCACGTGGCATGAAAGCACGGATTTTCGCCTACCTGGTAACCCTGTGGGTTGTATTGACCCTCAATTTCCTTCTTCCACGCCTGCTGCCCGGCGATCCGCTGGCAGCGCTGCTCGACCCCGAGAGTTCGGACTATGTGTTCAACGCCGAGGTCCGCAGCGCACTGGAAGCCTACTATGGCCTGGATCAGCCCCTCCCGGTTCAATACGCCACCTATCTAGCCGGTGTGGTCACAGGCAACCTGGGTCGCTCCATCCGGCTGAACCGGCCGGTGGGTGAGCTGCTTGCCGGGCACCTGCCCTGGACGCTGCTGCTCACCGGCACGGCCTTGGGAACCGCCTCGCTCCTCAGCCTGCTGGTGGGAGCCGAGGCGGCCTGGAAGCATGGTACGGCCACCGATCGCCTGCTTACTACGGCCAGCATCGTCGCCGGAAACGCGCCCGTGTACTTTGTCGGGATGATGTTACTCATCCTCTTTGGCGCCCAGCTTGGCTGGCTGCCCCTGGCTGGCGGACGCACACCCTTTGCCCGTTATGACGACGCCTGGGCCGCCATCATGGACGTGGGTAAGCACCTGATCCTTCCGGCGGTGACGCTGACCCTGTCGCTCTTGGGGGCCAAATTCCTGCTTGTGCGCAATCAGATGGTCGGCATCTTGAGCGAGGATTTCATGCTCGTGGCTCGCGCCAAAGGGCTCAAGCCCGCGCGCCTCAAGTGGAGTCACGCATTGCGCAACGCTCTATTGCCCTTTGTGGCCCACCTGGCCGCCCACGCCGGGCTGGCTATCACCGGCGCCGTGTTCATCGAGACCCTGTTTCAGTATCCGGGTATGGGCCGCCTCATCTTTGAGGCCGTAGGCGCCCGCGACTATCCGGTCATTCAAGGCGTTTTTGTGGTCGTGGCCCTTGTAGTCCTCACCGCCAATCTACTGGCCGATCTTCTCAACAGCCGCCTGGATCCGCGCCTGGCAGAGGAGATGGGCTGATGAGCGCCACATCGCGCCTGGTCCCTCGCGTTGGAGGTCAAACGCTCCGTGGCCCTGCCCCTCTGGGTTTGGAGACTGCCGTAGGCGCCACCCTGTTGGCCCTCTTTGTGCTGATCGCCCTTGCCGCGCCGAGCCTGGCCCCTTATGACCCCCATGCATTTAGCGGACAGCCCCTGGAGCGCCCCAGTCCGGCCCATCCCCTGGGCACCAACGACGTGGGACAGGATATTCTCAGCGAGCTGATCTATGGCGTACGA
Source organism: uncultured Anaerolineaceae bacterium (assembly GCA_964452125.1). Classification (GTDB taxonomy): domain Bacteria; phylum Chloroflexota; class Anaerolineae; order JAAYZQ01; family JAAYZQ01; genus CAZNQW01. The sequence goes on from CAYVLO010000527.1 coordinate 1,635, forward strand.
ATCTCATTGGGCGTGGGGTTGGGTGCAGCCCTCGGCACGGTGGCCCTGGGGTTGCTAGTCGGCGCCGTAGCTGGATACGTGGGCGGTCCCCTTGACACCCTTCTGATGCGCCTGGTCGACGTGATGCTGACCCTACCCCGCCTGCCGCTGCTGATCCTGTTGGCTGCCTTCTTGGGCTCTGGCCTGACGCAAACGATCCTGATCATCTCGTTGCTCTTTTGGCCCAACACGGCCCGCGTCATCCGCGCCCAGGTCCAGAGCCAACGCCAGCGCGGGTATGTCAAAATGGCCCGGAACTTTGGCGGCGGACTTTTGTACGTGCTGCGCCGTCACATTCTGCCCTCCATCGCCCCGTTGATCGCTTTTGGCCTGATCACAGCCGCCGGGCGGGCCGTGGCTATGGAAGCCGGACTGGCCTTCCTGGGCTTGGGCGATCCAACGGCCAAGAGCTGGGGGCTGATGATGCGCTTTGCTCTCAACCTGCCCGGTCTGTTGCTCACCGACCGCTGGCTTTGGTGGTTGCTGCCGCCCGGTCTATGCATCACCCTGCTCATCCTGGCCCTGACCTACGTCGGTATCGGCCTGGAACGACGCCTGCACCCGCAATTGGAGGGGCGATGAACAAGCCCCTCTTGGCGGTGCGCGATCTGGCCGTTCATTTCACTCCAACGAATGGGCGCAGCGGTGCCGTGGTCCGCGCCGTAGATAGCGTGTCCTTTGACCTGGCCCAAGGCGAAGCGCTGGCCATCGTCGGCGAGACCGGTTCAGGCAAGACGACCATCGGCCGGGCCCTTTTGGGCTTGCACCCACCGGGAGCCACGCGCGGCAGCATCCGTCTGAATGACCTGGAGCTGGTGGACCTGCCCGAGAAAAACTGGCGCCCCCTGCGCTGGCGGCGCATCGCCATGGCCGTTCAGGGCGCCGGGAACGCCTTTGA
>CAYVLO010000528.1:0-2565 GCA_964452125.1 uncultured Anaerolineaceae bacterium
CCCTTCATCGCGACACAGGCGTCTCCGGAATGCCGTCGCCCCTACACTGCGCTTTTGTGATGGGATCTGTGTGGGCGGGTGAGGACGCCCCGCACCCCAACAAAAGAACTAGAAACAGATGTTCCACAGAAGAAACAGACTAGGACGCACACCGTAGGCAGCCTCATCCCTGGGGATCGATCAAGATCCGTCCGAAATCTCAGCAAATGTCAACCTTTGGCCGATAGGCAACCAGTCGGATTTGTTGTATACTGTTTTAGGTGGACGGGACATGAACCCAATGTCAGCGCCTTGGCCCACTGGTGAGAAGTTTGGTGAGGGGTTTGGTGAGGGGTGTCTGGTATGCTGCGCCTTGTATCAAACAAATGGGGAGGCTCAACATGGAAAAGCTAGTCAATCTCTGGATTCGCCACAACACACCGCGCAACGCCAAAGTCGTCACTCTTTTGCTGGTTTTGGTTGCCTTGGCAGCAGCTGCCGGCGCCCCGGGCGCAGGCAGTGGCGCCCCGGGCGGCGGGGGAATCATTATCAACGGCCTTCCCACGTTCTAAGAGTCTGGAACTCGGGCCTATCTGAACCGTGTGGGGCGGGTGGATGGCGGCAATCCTGCCTCCCGTGAGGCAGGGCGGCCCACCAGCCGGTGGGAACCCTTCGGTCCAGGCGGCTGAGTATCATGATCTTGGCGTGGGCCGTCGTCCTGGGCCTGCTGGTGGCCTGGGCGCGGTACCGGGGTGAGATCGCTGACCATCTGGCTTCGCTGTCTCTGACAGGGGTGTGGCTGGTGCCGCTGGCGCTGCTCCTACAACTCCCGCTCCTTCGCTCTGGAACGGGACCCATCGAGCCGCTACGCACGGCCCAGATCCTGTTCCTGGCCTCTCAGGGGTTCCTCCTGCTCTTTGTGGGGCTCAACCGGGGCTCGGCCGGAATCCGGCTCTTTGGGCTGGGATTGCTGGCCAACCTGTTGGTTATCGGGCTGAACGGCGGGTTCATGCCCATCACCCCCGAAACGCTGACGGCCATCAACCCAGGCGCTCGGCCGGAACAGTGGATGCCAGGCTTTCATTACGGAAGCTCCAAAGACATCATCCTCCCGCGCGGGGAAACAGTCCTGTGGCTGCTGAGTGATATCCTGATTCTTCCTCCGCCGTTTCCCTGGACTGCTGCTTTCAGCGTGGGCGATCTCTTGATCGGCGCTGGGATTGTCTGGTTTTTGCAGACGCCTGGGACCGATCGGGATACGGTCGCGGGGGGATGACCGTATCCTGAGAGGACAGCACATTGCGCCAGGCAAGACGTGGGCAACCACGAGAATCATCTCCACAGGAGGGCAGAGACCCATGAAGCACAAGAGCTTGAACCAACTGCTGTGCGCTGCCGTGATCAACGGCCGGTTCCGAGAGACTTTGCTGCGCGATCCGGCCCAGGCCCTGGCCTCGGGCTATTATGAGCACAGTTTTTCGCTGACCACCGAAGAGCGCGACCTGGTGATGGGCATCCGCGCACAAAAGCTGGAGGATTTCGCCGAGCAGGTCCACCGCTGGATCTCGGGCAACGCCACCCGGAGCGACTCGACCCTGATCTACGAGCGCCAGACGGAGCAGGACTGGGCGCCAGTGACAGCCCCAGCCTTTGGAGCCTGAGGCCGCACGTCAGGCGGCTTACCCCTGCCCTGCCCGGTCGGGGTGTCGCCACGGGCCATTGACCATGCCTGCACAGTTGAGTTCCCGCCAAGCCGATTTTGCGCCGCCCGCCCTCCCCGCGGGCGCGATCCCCGATCCCTTGCCCCAAGAGCGACCGGCACGCGGCCTCGATCCCCAGGTGGCCGCCGTGGTCCACGAGCTGAGCAACGCCCTTACCATTGTGGACCTGCAATCCAGGCTGTTGCAGCTCAAGGGTTGCGCCACGGGACCGGCCTCCGAGAGTCTGAGCATTATCCAGGAACAGGTGGGGCGGATGAGCCGCATGATCGACAGCCTGCGCCGTTCGATGGACCCCTTGCAGCCGGTGTTGCAGCCCACCGACGTCCACGAGCTGCTGCGGCAGACCCTCGATCTGTATCGGGACGAAATGGCCCACGAGGGAATCGACATCCAGATGCGCCTGGCATCCCCCCTGCCTTCCATTCTGGCCGACCGGGATCAGCTCCAACAGGTGTTTGTCAACCTGATCAACAACGCCCGGCAGGCCATGGCAGATTCCGGGGTGGGTACGACCCTGACCGTCGAGACCGAAGCGCTGCGAAACTCGGCCGGCCGCGTATCGGCGCTGACGATCGGGTTCTCCGACAATGGGCCGGGCATCGCACCGCAGGTGTTGCCCCGCATTTTCGAGCCCTATTTCACCACCAAGCAAACGGGGACGGGCATGGGGCTGGGATTGCCCATCTGCCAACGCCTGGTGCAGCGCCACGGTGGTCAGATGTGGGCCCAGAACAATGCCACCGGCGGCGCTACGATCACCATTCTGCTGCCCGTGGAGGCCGCCCCACCCGCCAAGCGGGAGCGAGCCGAGCATATCCTGGTGATTGACGACGAAAAACCCCTGGCTGATTCGCTGCGCCGCCTG
>CAYVLO010000529.1:0-2560 GCA_964452125.1 uncultured Anaerolineaceae bacterium
CTGGGCATTGGCCCCTGGGCCATCTACGAGTGGGAGGCGCCCCTGGTCTACGACCGCACCTACCACGGCCAGCGCGCCTGGGCCCGAGAGCGAATCGCTCTGGCCCAAGTGGGGGCCGTCCAGCTCGAGCTGGTCCAGCCGGTGGAAGGACCCTCCATCTACGGCGATTGGTTGGAGGCCCACGGCGAGGGCCTGCACCACATGAATTTCCTGGTCGACGACGTGGACCAGACTGTGGCCACCCTGGCCGAAATCGGGTTCCCCAGCATGCAGAGCGGCCGATTCGGCCCGCCCGAGCAGCGGGGCGCCTACAACTATGTCGATATCTGGCCGCTGCGCACCATCTGGGAACCGGTGCACATGGCCGAGGAGATGGGCGTCGAACCGATCATGTTCCCCTAGGATTCCAACGGTTCGGCCTCCATGGAGCCCATACCCGGGGCAGTGATTCGCAGGAGCGATGGTCTCCTGTGAGTGATCGAGCCAGCAGCAATGAGGAAGGAGGTGAAAGGAAAAAAAGATCTTGATCCTGGTCTCGCCTGGCCAAGATCGCCTATCGGGCAAACTCAAGCCTTGCCGCCAAGCTGCATCCCACGCCCGCACCGAGTGCACGCCAGGCTTTGAGGGTTTGGCTCAGGCAGAGAAGAATCGAACGTCAACAGTCGTACTTTGCATCAAGGTGCAAAGCAGTTGATTGAGGGGGTAAAATGCCATGAAATTGGAAGGAAAGGTTGCGCTTGTGACGGGGGGAGGCCGAGGCATCGGGCGAGGCATCGCCCTGGCCCTGGCCACAGAGGGCGCCGACATTGCCGTGGTCGACACGGACGTCGTAGATAACAAATACAACCAATATGGCATCGCACAAATCCAAGGGTATCAGGCGGCGCAGCGCGTGGTCCAAGAGATCAAGGACCTGGGTCGCCGGGCCATCGCCATCCAGGCCGATGTCACCAAGTGGGATCAGGTCCAGGCCATGGTCCGGAAAGCAGTGGATGAGCTGGGCAAAATCGACATCTCGGTGCACAATGCGGGCGTGATCAGCGTCGTACCGGTCGAGGAGATGGAGGAAGAAGCCTACGATCTGGTCATGGACGTCAACGTCAAAGGTGTATTCCTCTGCTGCAAGGCCGTCGTCCCTCTGATGAAAAAGCAGGGCGGCGGCAAAATCATCAACACCGCCTCCATCGGGGGAAAAACCGCCTTTGCCACACTGGCCCACTATAGCGCCAGCAAGTTCGCGGTCGTGGGCTTTACCAACGGGTTGGCCAAAGAAGTGGCCAAGGACAACATCACCGTCAACGCCATCTGTCCGGGCATCGTTCGCACCGCCATGTGGGATCTTTTGGCCGATGTCTGGAAACAAGAGGGCGAAACGGTGGAGCAATCGTGGCAACGCCACCTGGATGCACTGATCCCACAGGGCCGCGGTCAAACGCCAGCCGACATGGGCGCTTTGGCCGTCTTTTTCGCCACAAACGACAATGTGACGGGCCAGGCGTTCAACATCGACGGCGGCGCCGAACTGCACTAGCCTTCAAGGGGAGGTGGAACCATGGATCTGGGTCTGAAAGGAAAAGTGGCGTTGATCACGGGCGGCAGCCGGGGCATCGGCAAAGCGTCGGCCCTGGCTCTGGCCGAAGAGGGCTGCCACATCGCCATCTGCGCCCGAGACACGGGGCTGCTGACCACGGCCGCCGGCGAGATCGCGGCCAAAGGAGTGGAGGTCCTGAGTTGTAGCCGGGATGTCACCGTGCCCAAGGATACCCAATCCTTTGTGGCCGAGGTGGCCGACAGATTCGGGCGTATCGACATTCTCGTCAACAACGCAGGCACGGGCCGGCTGAGCGATCTGATGCAGTTGCCGGAAGAGGAATTCCGCCGCAACATGGACCTGATGTTGTTCGGGCCCATCCAGTTGTCCAAAGAGGTCGTGCCCTACATGCGCGAGCAGGGTGGGGGGCGGATCATCAACATCTCGTCGGTGTTTGGCAAGCAACCAGGGGGCTTGCTGGACTATGACGCCATCAAGGCCGCGGTGATCATGTTCACCAAAGACCTGGCCAACTATCTGGCCAAGGACAAGATCCTGGTCAATGCGGTCTGCCCGGGGCCCACCCGCACTCTGCTGTGGGAGGGTCCGGGTGAGCTGGGCGAACAACTGGGAGGCATGTTGGGCATGTCGGGCCAAGAGGCCATCACCTGGTTTGCCGAGCAGAACATCCCCCTGGGCCGATACGGGCTTCCAGAAGAGATTGCCGCCATGGTGACATTCCTGGCCTCCGACAAAGCCAGCTTTATCACCGGGCAGGCCATCAACGTCGATGGTGGCATGGTCAAGGCCACCATCTGATCGCCGAGTGCGGGGCCAAGGCCTCGCCCTCGACCCCGCTGGATCTTCAGGGCGGGAACCTGATCCCCCCACGTGGGGGGCGGATTCTTGAACGGCAGCGGGGGTTGGCAGACAGTACGATGAGTTCTGATAAAATTACAACCAAAGAAGGATAAGGAGGAATCCCATGGCAGAGCTGAACAAAGAGAAGCTTCTTTGGGCGTACGAGCG
>CAYVLO010000530.1:0-2555 GCA_964452125.1 uncultured Anaerolineaceae bacterium
AATTCGTGCAATTCGTGGCCAAAGGGCGAGGCATTCCCAGCAACCTGTGGGCAGGGCTCGTTGGCCCACGGGATGGTCCCTCCGTTCGGGGCATCCCAATTTCCGGGAATGCCTCTCCCCTACACTTTGTGTCCGGGGTGGCCTTTGTCAAGGCGCCCCTTGCGGGCGCCCCATCTGGTTGCGCCTGCCTGCGCCCGCCTGCACAGCGGGCAGGCAGGCAGGTCGGAGGCGACCCGACCCGGTCGGTCTCGATGGGCTTGGCCCCGTGAGGTTGCGTGGAATTCGTGGTCCAGCCATCTCTGCCTCGAGGACGGGGGCAGAAAAACAAACGGGCCCCTGCTTGGCAGGAGCCCATTTCTATGGTACCCTCGGCGCGATTCGAACGCGCGGCCTTCTCCTCCGCAGGGAGACGCTCTAATCCACTGAGCTACGAGGGCATGATTGGCGGGGAGGCAGGGATTCGAACCCTGGGAGGAGCTTTTGACCCCTCAACCACTTAGCAGGCGGCCCCGATCGTCCACTCCGGCACCTCCCCACCTGGTCCTACGGTTGTGGCGGAGGGAGAGGGATTCGAACCCCCGGTGGCGCAAGGCCACAACGGTTTTCAAGACCGTCGCCTTCGTCCGCTCGGCCATCCCTCCGAGACGTGGCAACCGGACTCCCTCTCCGGCGCTACGGCAAAAGTATAGCAGGTTGCCGCCCATTTGTCAAAAAAAAGAGACCCCAACACACAAGGGCTAGCGGATGGCGTCCAAGCCGCCCAGGTAGGGCCGCAGCACCTCGGGCACGGCGATGCTGCCGTCGGCCTGCTGATAGTTCTCCATGACGGCGATCATCACCCGCGGCAGCGCCAACCCCGACCCGTTCAGGGTGTGGACGTAGCGCGGTTTGGCCCCCGGCTCGGGCCGATAGCGCAGGTTGGCCCGCCGCGCCTGGAAATCGGTGCAGTTGGATACCGAGCTGACCTCCAGCCACTCGTTCACGCCCGGCGCCCACAGCTCCAGGTCGTACTTTTTGGCCGCCTGAAAGCCCAGGTCGCCGGTGCACATTTCGATCAGCCGGTAGGGGATCTGCAGGCCCAGGCAGATGGCCTCGGCGTCCACCACCATCCGCTCCAGCTCGTCGTAGGACGTTTCGGGCGCCACCAGTTTGTACATCTCGACCTTGTCGAATTGGTGGACGCGCTTCATGCCCCGTACATCGCGGCCCGCCGACATCTTTTCGCGGCGAAAGCAGGCGGTGTAGGCCACATAGTTCAGCGGCAGCGCTTTGGCGGGCAACAGCTCGTCGCGGTGGAGGTTGGTCAAGGGAATCTCGGCGGTGCCGATGAACCAGTAATCCTCCTCGGCGTCGTGATAGATGTTCTCCTCGAACTTGGGCAGTTGGGCGGCGCCGACCATCATCTCCCGGCGCACCATGTAGGGTGGATAGATCTCGGTATATCCCCGCGAGCGGTGGACGTCCAGCATCCAACTGATGAGCGCCCGCTGCAACCGCGCCCCGGTTCCCTTGAGCAGGTAAAAGCGGGCGCCCGACAGTTTGACCCCCCGCTCAAAATCGACGATATCCAGCGTGGGGCCCAGGTCCCAATGGGGCAGCGGCTCGAAATCAAAGGCGCGGGGCTCGCCCTTGGTCCAGCGCACCACGTTGTGGCTGTCGTCGGGACCCACCACCAGCCCCGGCGCGGGCAGGTTGGGCACCTGCAACAGCAGGTTGTTCAGCTCTTCCTCGGTGTCCTTGAGTTCGGTCTCCAGGGCCTGGATGCGGTCGCCCACGGCGCGCATGGCCTCGATCTTGGCCTGGCGGGCGGTAGGATCGGGGGCGCGGCCGATCTCTTTGGAAGCGGCATTGCGCTCGGCGCGCAGCGCCTCCACCTCGGTCAGCACCTCGCGGCGCCGGGCATCCAGGGCCACGATGGCGTCGATGGGCGCATCGGCGTTCAGATCGGCCATCGCCGCCTTGACCCGGTCGGTCTTTTCACGAATCAGGTTCAGGTCCAACATTCTCCACCTCCGGCAATCGATTGCTCTGGCCTCAGCCACAAAACGACGCCCTCGCGAAAGGACGTGAGGGCGTCGCCACGTGGCGCCACCTTTCTTTGCCGCCGGTCCGGCGTCCAAGCGCAGCAGACAGCCTACTCGTCTCCGTCGACGCCTTTGGCTTCTATTAGAACCGATTATAGCACAAGGCGGGCCGCCCTGTCAAAACCGGCGGCCCGCCCCAAAGACCTGACGGGTTTTTGAAAACCCGTCAGGTCTGGCGGGCGACGGCGCGAGCGGCTTGCGCCTTCCCTGGGCCGGGGTCACCCGTCTGCGGGCGGGCGCCCAACTCCGGCTTGACAAACTCCCCCATCTGTGTTACACTTCTCACATACCTGAACAATCGATTCCAGGCATCTCCGAGCCTCCGAGCCTCCGAGCCTCCGAGCCTGCCCGGCGCCGACGGCGCACCCGGTCAGGCGGATGGCCTGAGGACGGAAAGGCGTAGCTGGAAACGGCCGCGCCCCCCCATCTTTGGAAAGGAGATGCGCCGGTAGGGGACAGACGGGCCCCGCC
>CAYVLO010000531.1:0-2531 GCA_964452125.1 uncultured Anaerolineaceae bacterium
GCCCACCGGATCTTGGGTATGGTTGATGGCCTCGTAGATGAAAAAGGCCTTTTCCCCCACGACAAAGGTGGTCTTGTCGCGGGCGATGACCAAGCCCGAAACACCCCGCGAACCCACCACATGTTTGGGCTGGTTGGCGGGTGGTTTCGTGGGCGCCGGCGCCGGTACTTGGGTCGGCGCTCGGGTAGGAGCCCGGGTAGGCGCGGGCGGCGCGGTGGGCACCGGTGTGTCGGTGGGTGCCGGCGTCTCGGTGGGCGGCACGGGCGTGTCGGTGGGTGGCACAGGCGTCTCGGTGGGAAAAGGCGTATCGGTGGGCAACGGCGTATTGGTCGGCGCCGGAGTATCGGTAGATGCGGGCATCGGCGTAAAGGTCGGCCGTTGGGTCTTCACCGGTGTTGCCGTTTCTTCGGGCGCGCTCGCCAGGTCGGGCGCGGCACAACCGCCCACGACCAGCGCAGCCAAAATCAGCAGGATCATCAGATACTTCATGGACAAGGCCATCCTTTGTTTAGAGTCAGAGCGCGACGCGCCCTGCTGCACCACAGAGGCCTATTATACCGGATGTTGGGCCGGGCGCAAGCCGTAAGGCCGCCGTGGGCAGGGCTGGGTGCATCTGCCGTATCAATGCTCGGCAAGCCATGCCCGAAGGACATCGTGCCATCGCGTGGGCTGCCCGTGATGCGCTGGATTGATGAGCGACGGGTCGCCCATGGCCCCGAGAGGCCCAGCTAGAGTCGTCCGTCCCGGCACAGGGCCCATTTGGCCAAGGAAGCGCCGCATGGTATACTGACCTTTGCGGTTCTCTGCGCAGACATGCGCTGCCGGGCCGCGACGCCGCAACCAATTCGAGAGGAGCGACGCCAAAACATGAAACAACGACCCATCAAAAAACCGAGCCAGGCGCTTGTGGTCTTTCTTCTCATCGCCCTGGCCATCGGCCTGGGGATGGGCTTGCTCATCACCCGTGTAATCCGCCCGCCGGGTGGGATCAACGCCGCCTTTTCCCAACTGGACCCCGATGCCCGAGAGGAATATGCCATTCTTGTGGCCTCCGCCTATGGTCAGGATCGCGATCTGGCTCAAGCCCAGGCTCAACTGGAGCAACTGGGCCTTCCCAACGTTCAGCTATGGTTGGCCAGCCTGGTCGATCAGCGTCTGGCCGACGATCCGGATTCCGCCGATACCCGGGCCCTGGTGACCCTGGCCCACAGTATGGGCGTAAAAAGCAGGCCGGTATTGGCCTATCTGGCCACGCTGACACCCCGGCCCACCCAAACGCCCTTACCCACTTGGACACCGGCGCCCACCCTTACGCCGAGCCCTACCCCGGTCCCGCCTACCAAAGAGCCCACAGCCGTCGAACCGACTGCCACCACGACACAGGCACCCACAGACACGCCGCCGTTGCCCACCGACACGCCCGCACCTCAACCCACGCAGACACCACAGCCCCAGCCCACACAGACGCCACGGCCCCAGCCGACCGCCACACCCAAGCCGACCAACCCACCGGCTGTCAAATGGTCCTATACCGCGACCCTCGTCGGCCCGGGCGTGGATGGCCAGTCCTGCGCCGAGGGGCACAAGATGATCCGGGTCACCGTGCTGGATGCCGCCGGTCAGCAGATCCCGGGGCTGTGGGTTCACGAAAAGTACACCGGTGTTTTCCAGGTAACGGGTCACAAGGGGGACGATCCCTTTTGGGGACCGGGTGAGGTCGAGTTCAGCAACCTGGACGGCGGCCAGGTGTGCATTGCCAGCGGTCAGGGCGGCGCCTGCGAGAGCGAATTCACCCGCAACCTGCCCTGCCACGACCCCAGCAATTCTCAATATGGAAATCCGGTTTCGCGACACGGCGCTTTGTCCTGTGCGAACAGTCGTTATTGTCAATTAGTCGGGTCGCCTGGAGGCTCCAAGGTGGGATCCATGGCATCGTTGGCCCTATTTTGCTCGGCGCGGCAGCATTATTGTCGTGCTGGCAGTAACTGTGCCACCAGGTTTTCAGCAAAGCCCTGTCACGGCAAGCCGTTTTCGGGCCAATACTTGACGATAAACTGGCCTACCGCGAGTCGCAAGGGATTGAGATCAATGGGCCTGTCCATATTGAGAATTGCTGGCCACGACCCACCCCCCTTTGAAGATCTATGGGCGGCCGGCTACTGCGACTGCCGCGAAGCAGGCATCACCAAGGAACAGTGCCGGGAGCTTTATGACTCGGGCCAGTGGCAGCCCATTTCCCACTATTATTGGCGCGTCGAGTTCAGGCGATCCGGGTGAGTTTTCCTGCACAGAAGAGAGCTGTATCGATGACTCAGAGCAAAGGCCAGATCGAAGCCCAGATCGCAGCCATCGTCACTACCTTTGAGCGCGAACAGATGGGCCGGGGCCCCCGAGAGGTGCGCGCCTGGATCATTGAGGACCTAATCCTGATCCGACTGAGAGGCGTTCTGACCCCAGCCGAGGAAAGGCTAAGCGTGGATCCCAATGGACGGCATTTGCTCAAAGGTGTGCGCACCCGACTCATAGAGAAT
>CAYVLO010000532.1:0-2513 GCA_964452125.1 uncultured Anaerolineaceae bacterium
GTCGAGCTGGTCGAATGGACGATTCTGCCTGATGAAAATGACAATCACGCGTTGCGGCTGGAGGTGCGCGTTCGATGCCCGCGGACCATCAGCCACCGCGAAGCGGTCGAGCTCCAGGAAAATGTGGCGAGTCGCCTGCAAAAGCCAATTGCCCTTTTGCTTTCCGTCGTCCCCACAACACGCCTGGATCCCTTTGTGCCGCCCACGCCCACGCCCAGCCCGCTTCCCGGCGCATCGCCTACGAATACTCCCACCGCTACCTCCACCCCGACCGCCACGGCAACGCCCACTCGCACACCAATGCCGAGCCCCACCTCCACACCGACCGACACATCGACCCCCACGCCCAGCCCAACGCCCACGGCCACCGAGACCGCCACCCCGACCGTTGTGCCCACAGCGACCCCCATCCTTGCCCAAGTGGGAGGAACGGGCGGCCTGGGCGTATGGATGTACCAACAGCCGGGCATTGGGGATGGGAAAATCGGGGCTCTGCGCGACGGGACGGTGGTGACTGTCATCGGCGGACCCGTCCAGGCCAACGGGTATAGCTGGATGGAGGTGATCGATCCGAGAAGGCGCGTGGGCTGGATCCCCAATCGATATCTTATCAAGCTTGCCGGTCAGTAACCGACTGGATCGCGGAAATCTAAGGAGTTTGTCTATGGAGTCATTGTTATCATTTACTCTTGTTGTAGCCATCATTGTTGCAGCGGCCAAAGCTGCTGGGTACCTGAGCGTCCGACTCAAGCAGCCAGCCGTCTTGGGTGAACTGCTGATTGGCTTGGTCCTCGGCCCCACCCTACTGAACATTCTGAACTGGCCGCTGTTCGGCGGCGGGCACCTGGAAGAACCCATCGAGCTGATGGCCCACTTTGGCGTGCTGTTCCTTATGTTTATCGCCGGCCTGGAGGTCGACCTGGATACCATGTTCGAGACCGGCCGTCCGGCAGTGCTCGCCGGCGCTTTGGGGGTCATCACACCCGTGATCCTGGGGGCGCTGGCAGTTCTTCCTTTTGGCTTTGGCATCCAGGAAGGCGTGGCCATCGGCCTGGTTCTCTCTGCCACAAGCGTAAGCATCTCAGCCCAGACGCTCATCGAATTGGGTGTACTGCGCAGCCGTGTCGGTATGGCTTTGTTGGGCGCTGCCATTGTGGATGATATTCTGGCTATCTTGCTTTTGTCGATTTTCCTGGCGCTGGTGGCTGGGGGCGGGGGAGGCGCTGTCGGGATTGTCTGGGTACTTGTCCGTATGGTGCTGTTCTTGGTTTTGGCCACCCTGGTGGGAATGCGGCTGATCCCGCGATTGGCCAGCTTTGTCCAGCGACTGCCCATCAGCGAGGGGGTGATGGCACTGGCCGTGGTCATCACCCTGTTCTATGCCTGGTCGGCCGAAGCCCTGGGAGGTGTGGCCGCCATTACCGGGGCATTCCTGGCAGGGCTGATATTCGCCCGCACTCCCACGCGGCGAACCATCGAAGCGGGAATGCACACCATCGCCTACTCCTGGCTGGTACCGATCTTTTTCGTCAGCATCGGCCTGGGCATAGACGCCCGAGGTCTGGGGTGGGCCGATCTCAGACTGGTTCTCGTCTTTATTGTTGTCGCTATCATATCCAAGATTCTGGGCGCCGGGTTGGGCGCCCGACTGGGCGGATTCACCAATCGCGAATCGCTACAGCTCGGGGCAGGCATGGTTTCACGGGGTGAAGTAGGTCTCATCGTGGCAGCGGCCGAAGTCGAAAGCGGCATGTTGGGCGACCTGGTTTTCACCGAGCTGGTGCTCATGGTTCTGGCGACCACGCTGATCACGCCCATCTTGCTCCGCGCCTTGTTCCCAGAAGCAGATCGGCACCCAACACCGACATCCAAGTGAGCGACCGAATCTGGAAAGGAAGACAAAAATGCATCTTGTGGTTATGGTTGTGAGTTGCGTGGAAAACTGTCCTGACGTACTGGAAGCCTGGGAAAAAGCAGGGGTCTCGGGTGTTACCATTATCGAAAGCATCGGCATGCGCCATTTGCAGAACATCATACGTGAAGACCTTCCGCTCATGCCTTCATTGCGCGACCTCGTTTCCAACGAAGAGCTGGCCTATCGCACGCTTTTCAGTGTGGTGCCCGATGAAGACACAGTCGATAGGGTGGTTGCGGCCACCGAAGCGGTGGTGGGCGATCTGTCCCTCCCCAATTCAGGATTCCTGTTTGTTGTTCCAGTGAGCCGGGCCGTGGGATTGCAGCAACGGTCGTACGGCGGGCGCCGATAGCAGCCGGCGCTCAGAGGACTAATCATGACCGGCTACGCGCTGGTTGGGGCCGGCCAATCGGTCTTGGAGCGGACAGGATTGGAATGAATCCAGAAACCCTTTGACATCAACGACCTGGTCGGCAAGATCCGCGCCGTGTTGGATGAGGCCGCGCCGCCTGTCCATCGAGCCCGGTGGCAAAGGGATAATGGCTGAGCAGCCAGATACGGCCGTGGCCCGGGATCTGGACGCCGATCTGCAGAGTGT
>CAYVLO010000533.1:0-2510 GCA_964452125.1 uncultured Anaerolineaceae bacterium
CCTTACCAAACCCCGTTGATCCAAATGCGGTCGCCCTGTTACGCAAGCGGAGGCCGATTGACGGTTGGGTGGTTTTGGGCTATAATGGCCCGCGCTCGTTCTAGATCGAACCAGGGCGAAGACTCGAGAGCGGTCTTCTGACGTGGGTCGGAAGGGACTTTTGTCAAACCTACATACGAAAGCGCACCAGAACCCGCCAGGTTCTGTCTCCACCGTACATGTATCGGTAGGCACAGCCGCAGTGTTGGGCCTGGCCCAGGTAAAGCTGGCCGTCGCGCCCACCACAGCCTACCTGATGCTGGGCGGCCGCTGCGCGATGAACTGCGGCTTTTGCGCCCAGGCCCGCGAAAGCCAGGCCAGCGCCTTACACCTTTCGCGCGTAACCTGGCCCGAGTTCGAACTGGAGGCCGTAGTGGACCGGCTGGCGACGACGACAGCGCGAGGCGAGATCCGGCGGGTCTGTCTCCAAGTCACCGTCACCGAAAATGCTTTTGACCAGTCGCTGTGTATACTGCAAAGGGTCAAGGCCGCCACCGCTGTACCGTTCGACGTGGCGATCCTGCCCCGAGACCTGGAGCAGGTGAAACGCCTGATCGAGGCGGGCGCGGATCACATCGGCTTTGGCCTGGACGCGGCCTGCGAGCGGGTCTTTTGCTCGATCAAAGGGGGAAGTTGGCCGCGCAGCCTGGCGATGATCGAGGAAACTGCTCGGACGTTCCCGGGACGGGCCGCCGTCCACCTCATCGTGGGCCTGGGCGAGACGGAACAGGAAATGGTGGAGCGGATCCAATGGGTACACGACCTGGGCAGCGTCGTCGGCTTGTTTGCCTTTACCCCGGTGCACGGCACTCTTCTGGCCCATTGCCCGCCGCCGCCGCTGGAGGTGTATCGGCGCATGCAGGCCGCGCGCTGGCTCATCTTCCAGGAGCAAGCCCGCGTGGAGGGGATAAAGTTTGACTTCACGGGGCGACTGATCGATCTGGGGGCGCCGGCGCCGGCCGATGGCGAACCCTTTCGCACGTCGGGGTGCCCGGACTGCAACCGGCCTTTCTACAACGAACCCCCCAGCGGTCCCATGTACAATTATGCTCGCCCGCTCACACTGGAAGAGTCGCGGCTGGCCATCGAGGAGATGAGGATAGAGCGGCCATGTTAACGGGAAAAACCATTGCCTTTGTTGGAAGTGGGATCATGGCCGAAGCCATGATCCGGGGACTGCTGCGCCAGGAGCTGGTCGAGCCCTCACAGATCATTGCCAGCGGACCCAGAGTCGAACGAGGGCAGGAGTTGGTCGATCGGTATGGGGTGCGGGTGACGACAGACAATGTCGAGGGCGTTCAAGGGGCCGATCTGGTCGTCCTGTCTACCAAGCCGCAGGTGTTGGGGCAGGTTTTGACCGAGTTGACGGGCCGGGTAGCTCACGATCCGTTGGTTCTCTCGATTGTCGCCGGGGCCAAAATGAGCGCCATTGAACGGGCATTGAATGTAGCCAGTGTGGTCCGCATCATGCCCAATACGCCGGCCCAGATCGGCATGGGCATTTCGGTGTGGACGGCCACATCGGCCACCACCGAGAGTCAAAAGAGCCAGGCGCTGGCCATCCTGCAGGCGCTGGGGGAAGAGGTTTGGGTCAACGACGAGGGGTATTTGGATATGGCCACGGCCCTCAGCGGCACCGGCCCAGCCTATGTGTTTCTTTTGATGGAGGCCATGGTCGATGCCGGGGTGCATCTGGGCTTTTCCCGCCACATCGCCGAGCGTCTGGTGGTCGAAACCCTGCGGGGCAGTGTGGAATATGCCCGCCAATCGCCCCGGCATTTGGCCACCCTGCGCAATCAGGTCACCTCGCCCGGCGGCACCTCGGCCGAGGCGCTGTATCACCTGGAAAAGGGCGGCCTGCGCACTGTCATGTCGCGGGCCATTTGGGCGGCCTACCAGCGCTCCAGGGCGTTGGGCAGTCAATCCCAAAAAGGAGAAAAAGATGAATCCCTGCCCTCAAAAATGGGCCGGGGGGGCAAAAGTGGTAGTTTTTGTGGGGGGCGCGCTTTGCGCGCACACCACATACAACCCATTTCACCCGCTGAAACGACTTGTTTCAGTGGAGCCATGAATAGGTCCAAATTTGCGGTCTTGGTCGTCGCGGCCCTGTTGGCGCTGGCCCTGGTCGCTTGTGAGGGGTACACCCAAACGGGCGCAAGCACCCAGAGTCGTCAGGATGGTTCCGGAGGTTCCGTCAGCGCCCGGATCAACAAGGCCAACGGCAGTGCCACGCAAACCATCGAGGTGGAGGGCGGCGCGGGCCTGATCCTCGACTCGGACGTCACCCTGAGCGTCGGCAGCGGGGCCTACAAGATCGAACTATTGGGCGAGAACGACCAGGTGACGCTGACCCTGGAAGCTCAGGCCGGGCAGACGGTCAGCGGTCGCGGTCAGATGGTCGTCGACTCTCTTGGCGAAGCCCAATACCGCGTCACGGCGACCGAGGCGCAAGAGGTGGAGTATTCGATTGA
>CAYVLO010000534.1:0-2509 GCA_964452125.1 uncultured Anaerolineaceae bacterium
CCGTGGAGCCTTTGCCTTTGGTGCCGGCGATGTGAACGGAGGGGTACTGGCGGTGTGGGTCTCCCAACAGCGCCAGCAGTTGGTGCACCCGATCCAGATTGTAGAACTCGGGCGCGTAGGTGGCAAAGCCCCGTTTCTCATAGTCGGTCAGGCGATACATATAGTCGAGGGCATCTCGATAGTTCATTCGGCTCCTGTTCACGGCGCGCAAGGATTCTCGGTTGCGCCTGACGGCCAACACCGCGGGTCATTGTAGCGCAAGTGATTCCAAATGTAAAGTTGCCAAATCGGCGTGAGGATGGTATGATGGGGCGCGGAGGAAAAAGCGCCGTGCACATCAAGCGCTGGCAAACCCATGCTCTGATACTTTTGTCCTATACGGTTCTGGCGCTGGCGCTGACCTGGCCGCTGGTCGTCCAGTTCGGCAGCCACGTTCCGGGCAACGGCGTCGACGACCCCCCACTGACCTGGAACCTGTGGTGGGTGCGCTATGCCCTCCAAGAGCAGGGCATCAACCCGTTTCTATCCGATTATCTCTTTTATCCCCTGGGCATCAACCTGGCCTTGTACACCCTCACCCTGCTCAACGGCCTGCTGTCCATTCCTTTCCAAATGGTTTGGGGGTTGGTGCCCGCCAGCAATCTTTTGTTGCTGTCCTCCTTTGTGCTCAGCGGCTATGGCCTGTTCCTTTTGGCGCTTTACGTGCTGGCTCCACAGTTCAGAACGGGGGATGGCGCCCGGAGCGGGGGGCTGGTTGCGGCGGCCTTTGCCGGTGGGTTACTGTATGCCTTTGCCTCGGTCAAGATGGGCTATGCCGCCCTGGGTCAGTGGAACATCGCCAGCTCTCAGTGGGTCCCCTTTTATGTACTTTACTTGTGCAAGATGGGCGCAGCGCCGAACCGGCGGCGGTACCCCTTGCTGGCGGCTCTTTTCCTTCTGTTCCAGGCCTACGCCGAGTTGACCTATGCCACCTTTTTGGTGCTATTTACCGGCCTGTGGGCTGTGTGGCATCTGGTGGCGAGGCTGCGTGCAGGACAAAAGCCCTTGGCTGTTCGCAGCCTGCTCAACCTGGCCGTGATAGGCGGCTTGTTCCTGCTGGGCTTGGCCCCGGTTTTGGCCATGATGCTGCCCGATATGCTCGCCGAAGGCGACATCATGGTCGTGGGGACGGGCTTTGCCGACGTGTTTTCCGCCGACCTGTTGGGCTTTTTTGTGCCCACGCTGCACCATCCCCTTCTTGGCTCACTGGTTGAGCGGTTTGGCTTTGACCATACCGTGGGCCAACACATCTATCTCGGGTACGCGGTCCTGGCGCTGGCGGGGGTGGGCATTGTCTCGTGGGTGCGTCGGGTCCGAGGCAGCAAGGCATCCGCCCGAAGCGCCTCCGAACCGGGCCGCTCGCCTGGGTTCTGGCTGTTGAGCACGCTGGCCTTTTGGCTGCTCACCCTGGGCCCCTCTCTGAGGATCAACGGTCAGAGTACGGGAATCCCCCTGCCCTTTGCCCTCGTCGCCCAACTCCCCTTCTTTGAAGGCAACCGCTATCCCAGCCGCTATGGGGTGATGCTGTTTCTGGGGTTGGCAGTGCTGATCGCTATGGGTTTGGCGACCCTGGTTCAGCGATGGCAAGAGCAGCCGCGGCGGGTGGGGGTTGTGTTGCCTGCCGCATGGGTATTGCTGATGGCCTTCGAACACCTGTGCCTTCCCCTGCCGATGACCGACATGCGAATCCCGTCGATCTATGAGCGCATTGCCGAGGAAATGCCGGGGGACTGGACGCTCCTCGATTTGCCCGTCGCCTGGCGGAATGGCTTTCGCGTGACCGGGACCCAGCATCCGATCATCATGTTGCAGCAGTACTATCAAACGGCGCACGAAAAGCGCATCCTGGCAGGAAATACCTCGCGCAATCCCCCTCTCAAGTTCCAGTACTTTACCGAGGCGCCGGTGATCAACACTCTCATCGCCTTGGAGACGGGCCATGCCGTCAATGCGGCCATCGTCGAGCAGGATCGAGCATGGGCTGCCGATGTGCTGCGCTTTTTCGACATTCAGGCCATCGTCGTTCATACCGAGCAGACTGGACCCGAAATGATCCCCTACCTGGAGGCGACCATGCCCCTGCGGCGTTGGCTGGAACAGGACGGCGTGATCGTCTACCAGACCGATCTGCCGCCCTGGCCTGAGCGATGGGAGATCGAGCCGGGGCATCCGCTGGCGCGGCTCAGCCTGGCGGAGGGGTGGGGGGTACCCGCTCAGGGGGTGGTGTGGGCCCAGCGTCGGGATGTCCGTCTCCTGGTTCCTCTCAATGGGGAGGCCCAGTCGATGACGTTCTGGGCCTATGCGCCGCAGGCCGGTCAGCAGATGCGGGTGAAGGTGGGGGGCCAGGAGGTCGGATGGGTGGATCTGGCGCCCGGTTGGGGCGAGTATCGCCTGGATCTGCCGGACGATTCGGTGACGGCGGGATTGAATCCGATCTGGCTCCACTTTGTCGAGTGGACGCCTGCCACGG
>CAYVLO010000535.1:0-2498 GCA_964452125.1 uncultured Anaerolineaceae bacterium
CGCTTGCCCTTCACGTCGACGTCGCGGATGGTCTTTTTGTTCATCTGGTTTTCTCCA
Organism: uncultured Anaerolineaceae bacterium; assembly: GCA_964452125.1. Lineage (GTDB taxonomy): Bacteria > Chloroflexota > Anaerolineae > JAAYZQ01 > JAAYZQ01 > CAZNQW01. The sequence continues at coordinate 58 of CAYVLO010000535.1, forward strand.
AAGAACAGGGGGGCCTGAGGGTGTGGAACCCTATCGATGTTCCGTCCCCGCAGGCCCCACTGGGCGTGTTGCTCAGAACCGATGGCGTTTCGCGCTCGCGCGGCTACTTGCCGACGAACTTGGCCAGGTCGACGACGCGGCAGGAGTAGCCCCACTCGTTGTCGTACCAGGAGACTACCTTGACCATATTGCCTTCGATGACGTTGGTCAGCCCGGCGTCTACGATGGAAGAACGGGGATCGCCCTTCAGGTCCATCGAAACCAGCGGCTCTTCGCTGTAGCCCAGGATGCCCTTCATGGGACCTTCGGCGGCAGCTTTTAACGTGGCGTTGACCTCTTCCGCGGTCACGTCCCGCTCCAACTCGCCCACAAAGTCGACGATGGATACCGTGGGCGTGGGCACGCGCAGGGAATAGCCGTCGAACTTGCCTTTCAACTCGGGGATCACCAACGCGACGGCTTTGGCTGCACCTGTAGTCGTGGGGATGATGTTCAGAGCCGCGGCGCGGGCGCGACGAGGATCCTTGTGCGGCAGGTCCAGGATCCGCTGGTCGTTGGTGTAGGAGTGGATCGTCGTCATCAGACCGCGACGAATGCCAAAGCTATCGTGCAGAACCTTGGCCACGGGAGCCAGGCAGTTGGTGGTGCACGAGGCATTGGAAAGGACATGATGTTTGTCTGGATCGTACATATCCTGGTTCACGCCCAGGACGATGGTCAGGTCGACGTTACCTTTGGCGGGGGCCGAGATGATGACCTTTTTGGCGCCGCCGACGGTCCGATGGACGGCGGCCTTGGCGCCATCGGTAAAGAGGCCGGTCGATTCGATCACCACGTCCACGCCGAGATCCTTCCAGGGGATGTTGGCCGGGTCGCGTTCGGCAAAGGTCTTGACTTGCTTGTCGTCGACCCGGAAACTACCCTCGAGCACCTCGATCTCGGCCGGAAAGCGGCCATAGTTCGAGTCGTACTTGAGGAGGTGGGCAAGCGTCTCGGTGTCGGTAATGTCGTTGACGCCTACGATCTCCAGGTCCTCTCGGTGGTTTTCCCAGGCAATGCGAAAGATCTGCCTTCCAATCCGTCCAAATCCGTTGATACCAACTTTGACCGTCATCTGCTATGTCCTCCTTGGGTTGTTCCAGGGACCGGGTCCCTGGTTCTTGAACACCACTTTCGAACGAGGGCCTCGCGGCCCATCGGTTGCTTCTGGCAGAAGCCCAACAGCGTTCCGGCTCGGCCCTGGCTCTATTGCAGAGGACCGCGCCGATGGCTGTGATAGAACTGCATGATCTGCTCAGCCAGTTTGTAGGAATCGTGCCTCCAGGGAGACGAAGGATCGACCAGGTCGGCTGCGATCACCTCATACCCATCCTCCTGACAGTTGTGCAAATCCACGGTTTTCAGTCCGGGATAGTCGGGCCAGGTCTTCAGGTTGTTGTTGGCCAACACAAAGGTGAATAGATTGCGTCCCACGTGCCTTTGCAACGCGCGCATGTGTTGGGCTACGTCAAATCCATCGGTCTCTCCGCGCTGGGTGGCCACATTGCACACATAGAGCTTGGGCGCGGAAGAGGCGGCTACCGCCTGGCGCACATCTTGAACCAGCAGATTGGGCAGCACGCTGGTGAACAGGCTGCCCGGCCCGGCAATGATCAGGTCGGCCTGAAGGATCGCCCGCACCGCTTCAGGATAGCCGCGAACCCGATCGGGCCGCAGGAATACGCGCTCGATGACGCAGCTGCTCCTGGGTATGGCCGATTCGCCCTGGATGCGGGTCAATCCAGGCCGTCTGTTTTCTGTACCCCATTCACTTCGGAGGTCGGCCACCAAGGTGACGTTCTCCAAGGTGGAGGGCAGGATCCTCCCCTGCACGGCCAGCACTCGTCCCGCTTCGGCAATGGCCTGTTCAAAGCTTCCCGTGATCTCGGCCAGCGCCGTGATGAGCAGGTTGCCCAGGCTGTGCCCGTTCAGGCCATTTCCCTGGCCAAAGCGGTACTGGAAAAGCTGGGTGAGCAGGGCTTCGTCATCGGCAAGGGCGGCGATACAGTTGCGAAAGTCCCCTGGAGGCAGCACTCCTAGCTCGCGACGGAGGCGGCCTGAGGAGCCCCCATCATCGGCGACGGTGACGATGGCAGTGAGCAGAGGGGTGTGTGCTTTGAGACCTCGCAACAACGCCGAAAGCCCATTTCCCCCGCCGATAGCCACGATCTTTGGGGTCACGTTGTTTCAGTCCTTTCTCCCGGCGTTACCACTCTTGGTCCCCCCTGATCCAAGATTATAGCGCAAGTTGGCCCGCGCGTCAATCTTTTTCCGCGACTGTTTCGGGCTTGCCAAGTGGGGCCGTTCGATCTGATAGTTCGCTCGCCGCCCGTGTCCGCACGGCCCCGTCCTCGGGGTCGGCCTCTACTCCTGAGGCCCCCACGCCCCGAGCGCAGGGCTAC
>CAYVLO010000536.1:0-2479 GCA_964452125.1 uncultured Anaerolineaceae bacterium
TGTTTCAGCGGAGCCTTCATTTAGATTTCGGAGCCAGTATATCACAAAACCAGAAGATTGACCAAACACAAAAACTCGGACCGGTTCAAAACCGGCCCGAGCTGTGATGTGTATTTGGGGTTGCGTCTGTCTACACCCAGGTCTCTCGACCCTCAGAGAGTAGACCAGAACAAGCCTACCAGCGCCCTCGGCGCTCGCTGCGATCGCGGTCACCGTAGCCACCACCACCGCCGCTGCGACGGTCACGGTCGCCACCATAGCCACCACCACCTCCGCCGGAACGACGTTCGCGGGGAGCCTGGGGTTTGGCCTTGTCGACCTTGAGTTCGCGCTGGTCCACCATCTTGCCATTCATGCCGGCGACGGCCGCATCCGCGCCTTCCTCGGTTGCCATCTCGACAAAGGCAAAGCCGCGGGGTCGGCCCGTGTAACGATCGGTAATCACATTGACCGTTTGTACCTCGCCAAACTCGCTGAACAGAGTCCGGAGGGTGTTCTCGGTCGTGTCATAACTCAGGTTGCCGACATAGAGATTCTTGCTCATGGTTTGTTCTGGCTCCTACCAGCCCAACACGCTGACGTTGGCCGCCTGCAAGCCCTTCTGGCCTTGCTCAACCTCAAATTCTACTTTCTGCCCCTCTTCCAGATTCCGAAAGCCTTGGCCCTGAATCGCAGAAAAGTGGACAAAGACATCGGGACCTTCCTCCCGCTCGATGAACCCATACCCCTTGGATCCATTAAACCACTTGACAGTTCCGACTGTTCGCTCAGACATTTTCTTGCACCTTTCACTTTCTTTTTTTCTTAGGAGGAAGGGTCTGCCGGTGGCGGCATACAACAAGCGCCCAGTTTCGGTAAGTCTGGGCGCTCTTTGTGTCGTGCTTGTACCAGATTCTTACTTCATCCTATAAGCAGATTCTATCATAGCTATTCCAGGTTGTCAAATTTCAAAAGGGCCATGACGAACATAACCAACCAAACCGTGCCTTTGGGCATTGCCAGCGCCGGCGCTCGAATCCCTGCCGTGGGCGCCGTTGGGATCCCCTAGTCGCGTGGAGCGCTCTAACACTGATTGCCCTGTTTCCGTAACATGCCCTACTTGACAGCCCATCATGGATGTGCTAGAATAATCCCGACAGTTTAGTAGGGATTAACCCTGAAAGGGGAACGATGTGCGAGTTTCGGCCAAAGAATTGTATGGACTTCGCGCGATGGGTGAATTCGCCCGCCAATATGGAAAGGGCCCTCTATCTCTGACCCAAGTAGCCGAAAGCCAGGGCATTTCCCAGGCCTATTTGGAAAAGATCGCCATTGACCTGCGAAACGCAGACCTTCTCAGGAGTCAACGGGGCGTACAGGGGGGGTACTATTTGGCTCGGACGCCCGAGTCGATCACAGCAGGTGATGTGATCCGCGCCCTGGAAGGCGCGATTCTGCCCGTGCAATGCGTTGCCGAAGATCGATGTGCTCCCTGCGCCAGGGAAGAGGGCTGTGTTACCAGGGGCATCTGGGAAAAAGTCCGAGATCGCCTGGTGGATACGCTGAATTCGATCACCTTGGCCGATTTCGGATGATGCATCGATAGAGTTCCAGGAGTAGAATAAACAGAACCATGACGACCGATTCAACGATTCGATCGCTGGAAAAGGGCTCGACCCGCACCCTGGCCGAGGAGCATCCCAATCGGCTCAACCGTTGGCGGGCCTTGCTGCAAGAGGATATCGAGACCATATTCCACAAAGATCCAGCAGCGCGCAGCCGGTTCGAAGTCCTGACCTGTTATCCAGGGCTGCATGCTATCTGGTTGCACCGCGTGGCCCACGGGCTCTGGAAGCGCAGGCATCTCACCATGGCCCGCTTCATCTCTCACATGGGCCGCTTTCTGACCGGCATCGAGATCCACCCCGGCGCCCAAATCGGACGGCGATTCTTTATCGACCATGGCGCCGGAGTGGTCATTGGCGAAACGGCCATCGTGGGCGATGACGTGCTGATGTACCAGGGCGCGGTCCTGGGCGGCACCTCATCCGAGCGCGTAAAGCGCCATCCCACCATTGGCCACAACGTCGTCATTGGCGCCCATGCCATCATCCTGGGCGACATCGCCATCGGTGACGAGTCCAAGGTCGGTTCGGGCTCGGTGGTCGTCCAAACCGTGCCCAACGGCGCGACCGTCGTGGGCGTGCCGGGGCGCGTCACCCGCATCAATGGCCGGCGATTGGAACCTCAGCCGCGCGACATTCTCGATCACAGCCGGTTGCCCGACCCTGTCGTGGAAACCCTGCGGTGCCTGGTGGACCGCATTGAACTCCTGGAACACCAAGTGCGGGATCTAACGCCCATTACTCCCGTCGACTGGGAAGGCGAGCTTTCTGTAGAATGCGCTCTGTTTGAGGAAGAAATCCCACAGAAAGGACCCCTGCATTGACTCGAACGGAAAACATTCTCGATCTCGTTGGCCGCACACCGGTCGTGCGAT
>CAYVLO010000537.1:0-2478 GCA_964452125.1 uncultured Anaerolineaceae bacterium
GCCCGCCGCGAGTACCCTCGCGCATAAGCGCCTGCGTACTCGCAGGCAGCATCCACTCTTGGACCCCAATCGTGTGGACCCCCGCTTGCGCGGGGGTGACGGTGCTATTTTCGGCCGTACACAAATTCCTGCCAACTTGTATACACCACCAGATTGATCAAGTAGTTGCGCGTTTGAAAATTTTGGTATATAATAGAAACGAGCAGGAATCAGTAGAGAGGTAAGAGATGGATGAGCATGACGGACATCAACTGTTCGAGTATCGACCGGGCCGCTGGGCCAAGTTGGAGGCTCTGACGGGCGCCTTCCTCGGGTTGGCGACTCTCGAAGAGATCCGCGAGTGGTTTCGCAAACAAGAAGAGCGGTTCAAGCAGCCCTTTGGCGCACCCCAGGGGCCAACCCCTCCCACCGAAGCAGCGGGCACGGGCAGCGGGCAAGGGGGAAGGGAACCGGATACGCCCCCGAACCCCGTCATTCCCCAAGCACCCGAGCCGGAACCGGCGGAGCCAACCCCCCAACCCGAGGCGCCCAGTCCATCGCCGGCCCCCGAGCCCGAACCGGCCCTCCTCCCTGAGCCGGAGCCGACGCCTGAACCGACCCCCGCTCCCGAGCCCGAACCGACGCCTGCTCCCGAGCCCGAACCAGAACCCGAACCCCCTCCAGCGCCCAGTTCCCCCACCCCAGGGGATGCCGGCCCGGCCTATCCCTTGCCCAGGCGCTACCGGATCACCAGCAACTTTCGGGCCCATCAGAACCGCAAACCGCCCAGCACGGCGCCGGGGATCGATCTGGCCTGCCCCATTGGTACCGAGGTGCGGGCATGGGCCAAAGGCACCGTCATCCGCTGCCGCTGGACCACCGCCGGCGGACGCTCCATCTGGCTTCAGCACGGCGGCGAATTCAAAACCTACTATGCCCACCTGAACGCCACCCACGTGGTGGAAGGCGAGACGGTTTTGGCCGGGCAGCGCATCGGCGACAGCGGCAACACCGGCAATTCGACCGGGCCGCATCTGCACTTTTCCATCACCCGAAATGGGAAATGGGTGGACCCTGAAAAGTACTTTTTGCCCGAATAGCCCAACCTAACGGGGCCAATCCTCGGGGGGCTGCCACGGCTCCAACTGGTATTCGTACCAGGTCGTCTGGCAGGGCCGCCCGCGCCCAATCCACGATCGCCGCTGCTCAAGGCTGATGATGATCGAGAAGACGGTCACGCTTTCCAGGCCATGCTTGCACAGGGAGCCTGGATAGTTGGCGTGGTCGGCCAGCAATTTCTGGAACAGTTCGGGCGAATGCTGGCCATAGTGCTCGCGCAGCAACCGCATGGCCCGGTGGTAGCGGATGACCGAGCCGCCGATGTCGTTGCGGTCGGCCTCAAAGCGGCGCATGGGCGGGGTGACAAAGTGGTTGGTGTGGGCCAAAATGTCCCCCTCGATGTAGATCGGCTCGCAATCGGTGGCCGAGCCCTCCATCGAATAGACCTCGCCATGGGCATCGGCAATGATGTTGTTATAGTTGGAGGCCCGGTTGGGCAGCAGGCAGGCATTCATGGCCTCCTCCAGGCGGCGGGCCCCCAGGATGGCCCGCACGATCAGTTGGCGCGGAACCCCAGGCCGAATATCGTTGCACGACACCTGGTTGCCCGTCAGGCTGATGCCCGCCGCGTTATAGCCGGCGCTGGCGCCCAATCCCCCGGGCGAGACCGCCAGAAATTCGGGCTCGTCCCCGGCCTGGACCTTGAGGATCACCAGATTTTCCTCGGCCGAGGGGGAGAGATCGTTGGTGTGGGCCAGCAGCGTCGAACCATCGACCGTGGCGGCGCCCCGCGCCGCCATGTCGGAGCAGCCCCCCTTCCACGCCTGGGGCTCCCACAGCTCCTCGCACATGCTCGCAAACAGATCGGCCAGGGGCACCCCTGAGCCCTCGGCCATTCCCTCCAGCTCGTCGATGTACTGGGGGTACGCCTGCCGGGTGTGGGCCAGATAGAGTTCGGATTGTTTGACCACGTCGGCCCAACCCACGCCGCCGGGTAGGCCGTTGGGCATTCGGGCTACCATGGCCTGCCACACCGACCGCATCTGCTCGCCGATCTGTTGGCCCACCTCTCGGTGGGCGCCTTTTACCTCGATCACGGGGATCTGTTGCGCCATAATGTCCCTCTCCTTGACGATGATTCCTGAGGAATAGTAGCACAGATGGTCAGTCCGGTCAAGCATTCCGATCCGGGGATTGTAAGCCGGTGGAAATTCCTGCATGGCTGCAGATAGCTCCGTCACCCCCGCCTGCCTGCACAGGCAGGCGTAAGCGAGGGTCGATAGGTCACCCGTCACCCCCGCCAGTCCTCCACCCGCAAGGCCCAAGCCTGTGCACGGCCTGCCTTCTTCCACCGCAGCGCATTTGTGGGGGTGCCCGCGCACCCCCACACCCCGCGCCGGGGGCCTGCGGGCCCCCGGGCCCCCCCGTTAAGGCGGTTGC
>CAYVLO010000538.1:0-2471 GCA_964452125.1 uncultured Anaerolineaceae bacterium
TCAATTTAGCAATGGGGGAATCTAGCTCTGTGTTTGTGCTCGGCCCGGATCGCCAGATCCAGGCCTTACCCGCCGGATTGTTAGATCCGGCGGGGGCGGTGAGCGTCAAATCGTAGGGGCGCGGCATGCCGCGCCCGTCCTTTGCCATTATGCCATGATGCAGGGGTGCCCCTCGCCGGTGCCCCGTTGCCGTGGCGCCGCAGGCGGCACAGAACCGCAATTGACAACCGCCAGGCCTTGTGCTATCCTTAGCCCCACACTTTACACCACACAGGGGGATGCACGCCATGACCGAGCGGCACGTACGGCTGGATGTCGAAGCGTTGGAAACCTTTTGCCGGGAGATCTTGATGTTGGAAGGACTATCGGACGAGGACGCCCAATCCGCGGCGACGGTGCTGGTCGCCGCCGACGTGCGGGGTATCGCCTCTCACGGTGTGGGCCGCCTCAGCCGATACGTCAAGGGCCTTCAGGCCGGGCTGATGCGGCCCAACGCCCCCATCGAGGTGGTGAGCGACACCCCGACCGCCCTGGTCCTCGATGCCCACGGCGCGATGGGCGCCCCGGTCAGTGTTCGCGCCATGAAAGCCGTCATCGACAAGGCCCACACTGCCGGCGCCGCCTTTGGCTGCGTCCGCGACTCGAACCATTTCGGCATTGCCGGCTACTATGCCCTCCTGGCCGTCGAACACGGCATGCTGGGCATCGCCATGACCAACACCGCCGCCCTGGCGGTGCCCACCTTTGGCCGCCAGGTGATGTTTGGCACCAACCCCCTGGCCTTTGCCGCGCCCGCCCACAAGGAGCGCGCCTTTCTGCTCGATATGTCCACCACCGTGGTCACCCGGGGCAAGCTGGAGCTGTACGACCGCATGGACAAAGAGCTGCCGCCCGGCTGGGCCGTCGACCGCCACGGGCGCACGGCCCGCCAGACCGGCAGTCTGCTGGAGGACATGTTCTACCGCGTGGGCGGCGGCATCCTGCCCCTGGGTGGCGAGGGGGAAGAGATGAGCGGCCACAAGGGCTATGGATTGGCGGTCATGGTCGACATTCTGTGCGGCGTGTTGGCCGGGGCGGGCTTTGGCCCCCAACTGGCCGACCTGGCCGATTCGTCCACCCGGGTGGGCCACTTTTTCGGCGCCCTGCGCATCGACGCCTTTCGCGACCTGGAGGCCTTTCGCCGGGATATGGACCGCATGCTCCAGGACCTGCGCAACACCCCCACCGCTGAGGGGCAGGAGCGGGTCTATTATGCCGGCCTCAAAGAGTTCGAGCATGAAGAGGAATGCCGCCGCCGGGGCGTGCCGGTTCTGGCCAAAAGCTACGACGTCCTGTGCCAGATCGGCCACGACCACGGCGTGGCCGCCCCGCCGGTCCTTTCAGAAGAGGACCTGTAGAGGTGCGGGAATCCCATCCTGCTCAATAGGGATGGACGGGTTTCGTGCGTCGCGGGCGACGCGCACCCGCCCGTACAAGATCCGGCCCAAGGCGGTGGGGCATGTTAGATGCATCGCCAAGAAATCGCCTTGATCGGGTTGCGCCCTCCCTGGGACCGTGGTATGCTGAGCGGGCGCCCCGCGTCCAATACCATCGGGGGGAAAAGGGACATGGCCTCAAGCAACCGTGATCTTCCTCAGCGCCGGTCGATCCGCCTCCCAGCATATGACTATGCCCAGCCAGGGGCCTATTTCGTCACCATGTGCACCCATGGCTGGGCGTGCCTGTTCGGCGAGATCGTCGGAACCGACATGCAACTGAACGAACTGGGAAAAATTGCGATCGAATGTTGGCGAGCAATCCCCAATCACTTTGACCATGTGACCTTGGACGAATTTGTGATCATGCCCAATCACGTGCATGGAATCCTTGTAATTGAGGGGGATTGGACATCCACCGTACGGGCACGGCATGCCGTGCCCGTACCGGATGAACCCTATTCGGACGAAACCCATGGGACCGAACAATTCGGAAAACCCCTACCCGGTTCCATCCCCACCATTGTTCGCTCCTTCAAATCTGCGGCTTCCCGGCGGATTAACGAGCTGCGCGGCACACCGGGCACCCCCGTCTGGCACCGCAACTACTACGAGCACGTCATCCGCAGCGAGGAATCGCTGCGCCAAATCTGCCAATACATCGCGGACAACCCTGCCCACTGGGCCGACGACCGCGAAAACCCCGAAAGACGGCGATCCCAACGGTGGGTCATTCGCCTTTGAGGCTATCAGCCGCGCCGGAATCCCATTCCGCTCCCCAACCGTGCGGGCAACGCAGGCAGAGCATGCGCCCATGCCGTGCCCGTACATTGCCACTGCGGATGGCATTCCGCCCGATAGGCGGCTATTTGACCTGGATCTCGACCACGCCCTTGACCTGCACGTTGCTGGCAAAATCGGGGGCGACGATGCTAAAGCCACCCTGATTGCGGAACGACACGATGCAGGTGGCGCAGGCCTCGATGTCAGCCAGCG
>CAYVLO010000539.1:0-2467 GCA_964452125.1 uncultured Anaerolineaceae bacterium
TACGAGAACTGGGACGACATCCCCGCTGCGGACCGGCGGTCGATCGACCGCCGCTTTCTCGATGAGTTTATCGCCCGCCACCGGGCCACCATCGAGCTCAAGATGCAGGGGCTTGAGGCCGACAACTCGCTGCCCAACGACACCGTCCTGCTGCTGCCGGAGGTGGAGGAAATGCTGGACGCGGCTACGCTGATCGCCGTCCAACCGTGTGACTGCCGACGGCTGGGTCAGAACTGTCAGCGCTCGGTGGGAACGTGCCTTAGCCTGGACGATGCCGCGCGGGCCATCCTGGATCGAGGCCACGGGCAACTGCTGTCGCGGGAAGAGGCCAAGGAACTGGTGAACTGGGCCGACAGGCAGGGTCTGATGCACACTTCCGACAGCGAGTGGCAAGTGCGCGGACTGCACGCCATCTGCAACTGCTGCGCCTGCGATTGCTATCCATTTCGGGCGGCGCGTGAACTGGGCAGCAAGGGCGTCTGGCCCCGCAGCCGATGGGTGGCCGCCTTCGACAGCGTAGCCTGTACGCTTTGCGGGGCCTGCGTGCGGCGCTGTCACTTTGGGGCCTTTTACTACGACGGTTCGGCCAGCCAGGTGGATGGAAGCGAAAAACCCAATATTCGGTTCGACCCCAACCGCTGCTGGGGCTGCGGCTTGTGCGCCAACACCTGCCCGTCGAGGGCGGTGGTCATGATCCGCCTGGGCGAGGGCAGTTGCGCGGTGCCGTCGAGGGTGCAGGCGAGCTGAGGCCAGCCCCGTACAGCCCTGTCTCGAGTCCGACATCCTCCAATACCTAACATCAGGTGGGTGGTAGCCGTACCGGCGGCGGGCGGCGCTTACTGCGGGGGCACGGCACGCATTTGCGCAATTCGGGCAATGGGCCGTGGTACCCGCCGAGACGATAGAGTTACGACCGGCGCGACCCATTCCGATGGGTGCCCGGTGTTGAACGTGAATCCCCGCTTGCGCGGGAATGACTGCAATAGGAGACACGAGAAATGGCCTCAGACAACCATGCGATTCCGACTTTGACCCTGTTGAATCAGGAGCAGTGCAATACCATCCATCGAGCCTCGCTCGAGATCCTGCGTCGGACCGGCGTGCGCATCCATCACGCCGGGGCCCTTGACCTGCTGGCCGACACCGGCGCATCCATTCGTGACGGCAACCTGGTCCGGTTTCCACCCGGCTTGGTGGAATGGGCCCTGCGACAGGCGCCATCACGGGTGGCCCTGTGCAAGCGGGGCAGCGACCAGGTGATGGCTGCCCTGGAGGGCAGGCAGGTCAATTTTGGCACCGGATCTGACTGCCCCAACTATCTCGACCCACGCTCGGGTGACCGCCGTCCCTTTTCAGTTCCCGATCTGGTCGATGCGGTGCACGTGGTCGATGCCTTGCCCGAGCTGAGTTTCTGCATGTCGATGGGCATCCCGTCGGACCTTGGCGACAGCCAAGTGTACCGTGCCCAGTTTGCATTGATGCTGCAGCATACGGTCAAGCCTGTGGTCTTTGTCTGTGATGACCGTGCCGACTGCGCTGCCATCACCGCGATGGCAGCAGCCGCCGCCGGTGGAATGCAGGCCCTGCGCATGAATCCCACGCTGCTCCTCTACTCTGAACCGTCGACGCCGCTGCAGCACTCAAAGACGGCGACCGACAAGTTGCTGTTCATGGCCGAGCAGTCGCTGCCTGTGGTCCATAGCCCTGCCCCGATGATGGGCGGCACGGCGCCCGTGACGCTGGCTGCTGGCCTGGCATTGGGCAACGCCGAGGTCCTATCGAGCCTGGTGCTGCACCAACTTACCCGCCAGGGCGCCCCGTTTGTCTATGGCAGTGGACTGCATCACATGGACATGAGGACGACGATCAGCGTCTATGGTGCGCCCGAGTTTCAGTTGGCGCGGGTTGCCGTGGCCGAGATGGGGCGATTTTACGGACTGCCGACATGGGGCTACGCGGGCCACTCGGATAGCTGTGCGATGGACGAGCAGGCTGCCGCCGATGCAGCCCTGTCGGTTTCGGTGGCTCTGTTGTCTGGCACCAACCTGGTGCACGACATCGGCTACCTGGAGGCAGGCCTCACCACCTCGCCGGAGATGATTGTCTTTACCGCAGAGATGATCTCGATGATGAGGCGTTTTGACCAAGGCCTGACCTTGGACAGCGAGTCGCTGGCGTTGGAAGTGATCCACAGGGCTGGGCCTGGCGGCAATTTCCTGACGGACGACCACACGCTGAGACACTTTCGCGAAATGTGGCGGCCCTCTCTCTTTGACCGGAGGCGGAGCGAGGATTGGGTCGCGGCTGGTAGCCCGCGCCTGGGAAAGCGTTTGCGCGAACGCACGCTGGCTCTTATCGAGAATTACCGACCGGAGTCGCTTCCCGAGTCTGTGGGGGCCGAAGTCGACTATATCCTGGCGAACGGATAGCCCTGCGTCAGGGGACCTATGCCAACACAGACACGGGA
>CAYVLO010000540.1:0-2457 GCA_964452125.1 uncultured Anaerolineaceae bacterium
ACGGCCTGGTTTTCGACTTCGCGGTCGCCGATGATGAGCATGTACGGGATCTTTTGGAGCTGGGCGGTGCGGATCTTGGCCTGCATCCGGTCGCTAGAGTCATCCAGCTCGACCCGCAAGCCCGCGGCTTTGAGCTGAGCGGCCACCTCCCGACCAAAGTCGTTGTGCCGGTCGGCGATGGGGATGATCTGCGCCTGGACGGGAGCCAGCCAGGCCGGGAAGGCGCCGCCATAGTGTTCGATGAGCACGCCGAAAAAGCGCTCCAGCGAGCCGAGCAGCGCCCGGTGCACCATGTAGGGCCGGTGTTCCTGGCCGTCGGAGCCCACGTAGGTGAGATCGAACCGTTCGGGCTCGTTAAAGTCGAACTGGATGGTCGTCATCTGCCATTCGCGGTTGAGAGCGTCGCGCAGCTTCAGGTCGATTTTGGGACCGTAAAATGCGCCGCCGCCTTTGTCGATTTCGTAGGGCAGGCCCTCGATCTCGATGGCGCGCCGGAGCGCCTCCAGGGCCTGATCCCAGCGCGCCTGCTCGCCCACGGCCTTTTCGGGGCGGGTAGCCAGGTAGGCCTTGATATCGGAGAATCCAAAGGCCTGCAGCAGCCGCATCGAAAAGCGCAGGACCTCCAGAATCTCGTCTTCGATCTGTTCCGGCATGCAAAAGATGTGGGCGTCGTCCTGGGTGAACCCGCGGACGCGCAACAGGCCATGCAGCACGCCGCTGCGCTCAAAGCGGTACACCGTCCCCAGTTCGGCCCAGCGCATGGGCAGTTCGCGGTAGCTGCGCCGCCGGCTCTGGTAGATCATGATGTGGAAGGGGCAGTTCATGGGCTTGATGTAATAGTCCTGCCCATCGATGTCCATCGGCGAATACATGCCCTCGCGATAGAAATCCAGGTGCCCGCTGGTTTCCCACAGCCGGGAGCGACCGATGTGGGGCGTATAGACCAGGTCGTAGCCGCCCTCATAATGCCTTTGCCGCCAGTAATCCTCGATGATGGTCCGGATGCGTGCGCCCTTGGGGTGCCAGTACACCAGGCCCGCGCCGGCCTCTTCGTGAAAGCTAAAGAGATCCAGCTCTTTGCCCAGCCGCCGGTGATCGCGCTTTTCCACCTCTTCCAGCCAGGCCAGGTACTCCCTGAGTTCCTGCTTGGAGGGCCAGGCCGTGCCATAGATCCGCTGCAACATCGGCTGGTTCTCGTCGCCGCGCCAGTAGGCGCCGGCAATGTTGAGCAGCTTGAAGGCGTTCCATGGGATCTGCCCGGTGTGATCCAGGTGAGGCCCGGCGCACAGGTCCACAAACCCGTGGTGGCGGTAGAGGGACAGGCTGGTCACCGGTTCGGCGGTGGGCTCGCCGTGCTCGTCCTCCCGACCAGAGGCCAGGTTGTCGATCTGGTCGAGCTTGAACGGCTGGTCGGCAAAGATCGTTTTGGCCTCGTCGATGCCTACGTCGCGATGCTCAAAAGGGTGCTTGGCCTTGATGATGGCCTTCATCCGTTCTTCGATCTCGGCCAGGTCGTCGGGCGTCAGCGCCCGGGGCAGAAGAAAGTCATAGTAGAATCCCTTTTCAATGGGCGGGCCAAAGGCCAGCTTGCCCTCGGGAAAGATCTCGAGAACCGCGTCGGCCATGACGTGGGCCGTCGAGTGCCTCAGTTTGTGCAACTGCTCTTGTTTTTCCTCTTCTGATGCCATGGTTCACTCCTCTAGAAATTCAATGGGCGCGCGGATGGGTACGATCCCTCCCATCGTCCACCGGGACCTGGGCCACCCACCTCTTTGAAAGAAACAAAAAGCCCCTCGCCCATGGGGCGAGAGGCTTTCTCACGCGGTTCCACCCAAATTTGACGGCGGTCCCCACCTATCGGGGGTCCTGCCATCCTTGTTGGGCTCGCTAACGGAAGCCAGCCGGCACCCTATACTCGGGAGAATCCCTTTCCAGGATGAACTCGCAGGTGGTGTTCTCTGGGGGCTGTGCTGGCAGGGCTTTCAGCCGGTGACCCTGCCTCTCTAGAGCCGTTTCCCCCAGGTACTCGTCCTGGTCAACGTTCGTCGGTATTCACTTGAGTGGGCGATACAAGACTTGAACTTGTGACCTCCACGATGTCAACGTGGCGCTCTAGCCATCTGAGCTAATCGCCCATAGCGCGCCTATTATACCACAGTTCGTTGTGAGTGCAAATTGGGCCATGCCCAAGCGCCAGGGCTCTGTATTTCAGATTCGTCGGTGAGTTCGTTACGCCCCTCGGCGTTGAGCAGCCATCCTCTGGAGTGCGGCAGCTTGCTGCCGCAAAAATCCGCGCAAGCAAGCGTCCTGGCGCTTTGCGCCAGGCGCGCACTCCAAAAAGCTACCGCGTCTGCCGTTGAACTCATGCGTCGCCCTCGATATGGTGTCAGACAAGCTTTGGACATTGAGGAGCTTCGATTCGTGTTATGTAATCCAGAAATCTGAAATACACCCATT
>CAYVLO010000541.1:0-2453 GCA_964452125.1 uncultured Anaerolineaceae bacterium
ACAATGCAACAGCCATGTGGCTCAAAGAGAACAGGGAATATTCCAGATACGCCCATCCATCCGTCCAAGCCCGTGAGTGTTAAGCAACCCTTCCCCTGAAGTGCGTGCCTGGGCAGGACACTTGCTGCTGCAAAATTACTGCGCAAGCAGGCGCCCTGCCAAAACGGGTACGCATTCTAACGTGGGGTTTCTCAAACAGGCATCATTCGCATGGATGTTTCGAGGGCGATTGCCCTGCTACCAGGGAAAACCCCCATTTGACAAGGGGCCAAAACATGGTAGAATAGTTGCAATATCGATAATCGTTTGTCAAGCGTGCCTTGAGGTCAGTCTCGGCCAATTTCGTCAGCCCGAATTGTGACCTCGCCGATCTACGGAGAACTCTATGCATCCCAGCCGCCTTCTTGCCGAAGACACTTCCGATCAGCGCATCCCTCGCGTGGTGCTCAGCGACCGCGTCAAAGAGTACATCATCGAAGCCGTCCTCAATGGCGATCTCAAACCAGGAGATCGGATCATTGAGAGCTCGATGGCCCGCCGGCTGGGTGTGAGCCAGGCGCCGGTGCGCGAAGCCATCCGCGATCTGATCCTGCTCGGATTTCTGGAAAACGAGCCCTACAAAGGGACCTCGGTCCGATCTTTTACACCCGAAGAGCTATGGGAGACTTATACGGTTCGCGCCGCCTTGGAATCGCTGGGAGCCCGACTGGCAACTTCGCGCATGACTGAGGAAGACGCCGCCGAGCTTCAGTGCATTCTTGATGAGATGATGGAAGCCGCCCGCCAAGACGACATCGACAGGATTGTACGGCTGGACAACTCGTTCCACGAGGCCATCATCCGCGTGTCTCGCAACAAGACCCTACTCCAATTGTGGAAAACCCTCCAGTTCGGCACCTGGTCCATCGTGACCTATCGCAAAACCGGCTACGATCCAGCCTACCTGGCAGCGCGCCACCAGGAGCTTCTCGATGCGCTCCTATCACGCAGCCCAAGCAAAGCCATGAAAGTCATGCAGCGCCACATTGAGGAAATGGGCACCCCGCCCGACGATCTCTTGAACGGCGACTAGGGTCGGACCGGTCAGAAACGGACGCACATCGGGATACTCGGGCGCGCGCAGCCCACTCTTGCCGTACCTCCACCGATTTTTACTTCTTGACAGATCGCCTTCCGTATGGTATACTCTCGTTATCGATTCTCGAAAATCGAAAATCGGACATGGCTTACGACCAGCGACCGAGCCGTCGAGAAAGGAAGCGCCCTATCCCCTTACGAGACCGCGTGTCCGTTCCAAGTTCACATTCTTTGATCGGGTACCCAACCCAAGAAACCGAAGGAGGTTTTTTCAATGGCTGATTCGAACGAGATCCTTGGCACGTTTTTCGGCGACGAGTCGTTCCCTATCGAGTGGGAGTCAGAGGAGGAAAAAGGACTCTTCTGGTTTGTCGATGACAACCACTGCCCACGGCCTATCTCGCCCATGTATTGGAGCCTGAATGGCTGGTGGGGGCCTTCCCTTGATTATATGTACCGGCGGTTCGGCTTTCCTCTGGGCAAGGCCTGGATTGGCAAGCGCGTCAACGGCTATCTGTACAGCGCCATCGTTCCCCGCGAAGCCGAGTCGGCAGCGATGGTTGGTCCCTATTACGGTTGGATTATGTCCACCTATGCGGCCAAGTTCCTGGATTGGTGGAATGAGCGCTATCTCCCCGAGATCAAACGCAATTTCGAGTATCTGGACACCTTCCCCACCGAAGAAGCTTCTCTACAGGATCTGATGGTCTTTTTGGAAGAAGCCATTGACATCCAGGAGCGCCATTTCCGGTTGCATTGGATCCTGAACCTGGCCCAATTCCAATCTTCCATGGACCTCCAAGCAGCCGTCGGTGAAGTCATCGGCGAAGTAAACCCCGCTCTGGTGGGCCGGATCCTGATCTCCATCAAAGACCGCAACTGGGATAGCTTGGAAGCCCTTTGGAAACTAAAGGAACAAGTCAAAGCCGATCCCGAACTCAAGGCGATTTTCGACGCCGGTGAGACCGCCATCTTTATCATCCCCGAACTGGAAAAAACAGCCAAGGGCAAAGCCTTCATGGCCAACGTCCAGGCCTACACCCAAGAGTTTGGCGTCAAAGCCTCCATGTATCCCCACGAATACGTCAACAAGCTGTGGGTCGAAGATCCCACCCCGGCCATCGAAACGGTCAAAGGCTACTTGGCGTCCGATTACAATTTCCCGCACGAATTCGAGCGGATGAAGGCCGACCACTTTGCCGCCATCGATGAACTCAAAGCGCTGGTGCCCGAGAGCGCCACACCCGAACAGCGGCAAAAGCTCTACACGGCCATCGAACTGGCCACTCGGATGATGCCCCTCACCCCCGACCACCACTTTTACATGGACCAGGGCACCTTTGGCCGCATGCGCCTGGTGTTGCTGGCCGTCGGTC
>CAYVLO010000542.1:0-2450 GCA_964452125.1 uncultured Anaerolineaceae bacterium
TGGGCGGCTTCGGGCAGGGTGGGGTAGCGCCGGGAGCGAAGGCCCATATAGAACTGATGGACTTCGATGTGCTGGAGCAGGCTGTGGTAGGCTCCCGGTCGGGTGAGTTCGATGTGCTGCTCGGGGCAGGTCTGGTCGAGCAAGGTCTTTTCCAAAAAGTCCGTATAGCCCGCCTTCAGGATCATATCTTCGGGTGAGGTGGTGGCATCAATCGAGACCCGCGTGGGGATCTCGATGACGTGGGCCCAAATGGTCTTGGCCTTGCGCGAGCGGGCCACCGACACGCGATGGTTGCCATCCTGGACAAAGTAGACGTCGCCGACTTGCAGAACATCGATGGGCGGAAGGTCTCGTTTGTTCAACATCTGCTCGATGTGGGTCCAGCGCGACGAGTCGACATGGGCGCGGGGCAAAAAGGCCCGGGAAAAATCGCGGTAACGGCCCACGCTGCCAACGATCTTGTTCAAAGGGATCTCGCGCAGATCGGGGCTGCGGTCAGATTCGCCGAGGTGAAGCTGTTCTCGCACCTGGTCAAACGACAGCAGCGTCCCGGGCCGCCCCGTCATTTCGGACAGGACGGATTCGAAAAAGGCGCGGCGCCGGGCGGCGTTAAAGATGCCCATCGAGATCTCTTGGTTGCGGTCCGCGGCGGAATTGGACACTTGACTCACGCTCAGGGTACCAGATAACTGCCAAGGATGGCGCACACAGCCAGCCAGGTGAGAATGATCAGGAGGGCGGCCATGAGGACCACGAGTCTCTTGCCGGTGGAGAGCTGTTTGATGGCCTGGAGCAGTGGGCGCAACACGGACTAACCCTCCTCTGACCCTTGATCCGCAAAGTCGATCTGGGGCAGTTCGCCCAGGCTGGTTAATCCGAACTGTTGCAGGAATTCAAAGGTGGTGCCAAAGCAGACGGGACGGCCCACCTGCTCCAGGCGGCCCTGCTCTTCGACCAGGCCTCGGTTGACAAGGGTGCGCAGGACGCTGTCCGAGTTGACGCCGCGGATGGCCTCGACTTGAGCGCGGGTGATCGGCTGGCGGTAGGCTACGATGGCCAGGGTTTCGAGGGCCGCGGGCGACAGTCTGCTGGTGAATTCCAGCCCCAGGAATCGGCGAACCGGTTCGGCCGCTTGAGGAGCCGTGACCATCTGTACGCGCTGGCGCTTGCGTTGCAGTCGAATGCCTCGATGGACATAATCTCGAGTGAGAGCGGCAAGGGCGGCTTCCACATCCTCGATGCTGAGATCCAGGGCGGCAGCGAGCCTGTCGACGGGGACCGGTTCGTCGGTTACAAAGAGCAGGCTCTCCACGAGCGCTGCTGTGGAGAGAGAGGGTTGTGTGGTTTGGGTGGATGGTTCACCAGTCATGGCAAGCAATTCGCCTCACGTACGCTGTTGTGTTATAATGGCCCCGTTTTCAATCTGAGCCGAAACGGGAAACCATCCCTTCGCGGCTGTGGGAGGTCTGGTCGCTATGGAGAAGCGACGCCGTTTTGCCCGGATGGTCTTACCCATTGTGATGCTGGCGATTCTGGCCTGCGGGCCCTGTGGCCAGCTTTCGCAGGAAAAGCCCACACCGCCCCGTCCCATTGCCATATCGGCTGAGGCGGCCGCGCAACTAGAGTCTCGCATCCAGCAGGGCTTGAACGGACAATCTGGGCAGCAGTTCATCATTCGCATGTCAGATTCCGAGGTCACTTCGCTGGTGGCTACGCAACTGGCCAAGTTGGGCGAAGTTCCCGTGCAAGATCCTCAGATTTGGTTCACCAAAGGCAAGGTGTATGGTACCGGTCGCCTGGTCAATGTGTTGCCGGTCCAGGCCGATTTCTGGGTCGTCGCTTCGGCACAGATCGAGGATGGGCAAGTGTCGTTGTTGATCGAGGACTTTTCGACCGGTCTCTTGCCTATTCCTGAGGGGATGCTGGATACGATTTCTCGGAGCATCAATGAAACGGTAAATGAGCTTCAACTGAATGCCGATATTCGGGCCCTCGAGATTCTGGAGGGCGAGGCCATTATCCAGGGGGTTCGCAAGTAACCGCATGGCTTTGACAAGACCTCGGCGTTAGATTCTGCGCCGAGGTCTTTTTTTGGCTCCTATTCCTTGGGGAAGGGGGCGTGTTTGATCTTGACCTGGACTTTGCCTAATTTCAGGCCCATGCGCTCTTCCAGTACCTCCCGAGCCACTTGCAGAACCTCTTCGGTTTTCATGGGAACGTCGATCTCGGGCGCGGTCTCCAACAATAGATCAATATCGACGCCGCGGGATCGTCCATAAATCTGCGGGGTGACGTGGATCACGTCAGGGAGTTGATCGATGTTGTAGGCCAGGCGTTGCGCGATGGAATCGGTGGTGATGGACGCCTCGCCGCCGGCCAGTTTTTGGACGCGGACCGTCTTTTTCCGCGGCCGCCTGATTTCCAACCACAGGAGAATGAGGCACAAGAGG